>JAOZNO010000617.1 GCA_029933755.1 Bacteroidales bacterium
AAAAATATCAGGCTTTGTTGATGAAAATGGAACCTTTTTCTTTATAAAAAAATAAATTACATTTGTACAGATGCACGCTTTCAGAAATATTTTAAACAGCTAGTGTGTCCGTACAAATATGCCAATGACTAAACTACTATGAATCAATTTCGTTTCTCCAGATACTTCTTTCTATTCTTTATTTTCATTTTTTCTATTAACCAGTTAATAGGTCAAAGCTATTTTTTCGACAACTATAATGTAAAAGAAGGTTTGGCTCAATCAAAAGTATTCTTCACACATCAAGATGCTAAAGGTTATATTTGGCTAGGTACTGAAGCAGGTGTTTCACGTTTTGACGGCATTAATTTCATAAATTACAATACAGAAAATGGTCTGGCACATAATGGAGTAAAAGTTATTGTAGAAGATAAAAAAGGGAATATTTGGTTAGGACATAAAGGAGGCGGTATAAGTAGAATTTCAGGAAATAAAATCCAATCATTTGAAAATGACAGTTTAAATGCAGACATTACCTGCATTTTAGAAGATGATGATGAAAACCTTTGGCTTGGCACATCAGGTAATGGAGCTTTTCTTATTACAAACCCAAACATCCACGATATTAAAAAGCTTAAATTCAAACAATACAAAGGTGGAGAGAATAATTTTAGTGATTTAGTCTTTTTTATGATGAAATCCAGAGATGGATCAATCTATTTTATTGTGGATAAAGCAATCAAAAAATATGATAAAAAAAATGATACTTTTCAAAACCATACTCCTGTAAACTTACCTTTTTTCTTCCAGTTCACAAGCATGTTCGAAGATCATAATGGTATTTTTTGGTATGGAACATACCATGGTGGTTTATACAAATCCAATCAGGACAGCACATATAATATAATTATGGTAAAAGATGGGCTGGCAGACAATTGGGTTACAACCATAACAGAAGACAATCAGCACAATATTTGGGTAGGAACCTGGGGTGGAGGAATCACAAGAATAAAAGGCAATAAACTTCAAACATTTAACACTAAAAATGGTTTAAATGATTTAAAAATCTGGAGTATTAAAGAAGACAATGAAGGGAATCTATTAATAGGAAGTAATGATCATGGAATGTTCATTTACAAAGGTGATTATTTTATCTCATTTTCTGAGCGTGAAGGAATAAAAGGGAAACAAATAAGTGCTATTTTACATGATTCACAAGAAAACATTTGGTTTGGCACAAATCAGGGAATTACAATTTTCGAAAAAAAGAGCATCCGGTATTTTAATGAATCCAATGGAAATTTCCCAAATAATCAAATCAAATTTATTAAAGAAGATAAAAATGGAGATACATGGATTGGCACTGCTAATTCAGGTGTTTTTCAATATATAAAAGCTAAAAATGAATTTGATTACAACTTTCTAATTAATGGATCGATTACCCAAGGCGGGATAGTAACCGCTCTGGAAATTGACAATAATAACAATCTTTGGGTTGGAACCTTAGATGGGCTCATCAATTACGAAATTAATGATGATAAAATAGCCAGAATTTCGCAAGAACACGGGCTTTCAGGGAATAACATCCAAACACTGTTTGCCGATTCCAGAAATTCATTATGGATAGGTGCTATGATGAATGGAATTACAATATATGATAACACCGACACATCTTTTACAGCAATTGAAACTGATTTTGTTTATACACCTACAGCAATTACAGAGGCTTCAGATGGCACTATTTGGGTAGGAACTCAAGCACAGGGTATTTTAATTTTCAAAGATCAAAAGTTGCAAACTCATTATCGAATAAAAGATGGTTTACTAGCAGATTTTATAACAGCTTTAAACGCAGATAAAAAAGGAAATATTTATATAGGAACAAGCAGAGGCTTAAACCAATTTAATATACAAACTAAAATATTTACAAAACACACTGAAAAAACAGGCTTTACAGGTATTGAAGTTAAAAATAATGCGACTTCGATTGATGGTAATGGCAATATTTGGTTCGGAACAGTAAAAGGTGCATTTAAGCTAAACAACAATTCGGTTCAGAAAAAGATTACAACACCTGTCGTTGAAATTAACCGATTAAGAGTGAATTTAAAAGACAGAGACATTCAACAAGAACTTACACTGGATTATACTGAGAATTCTATCATTTTCAATTTCATAAGTATATTTCTAACTGATCCAAAAGCAGTTAATTATAAAGTAATGCTTGAAGGTGCGGATAAAGACTGGCAGCCGGAAACAAAACACACAATGGTAAACTATTCCGGTTTACCTGCCGGAAATTACAAATTTAAAGTAATCGCAAAAAACAGTTCCGGAATTTGGAGTTCCGAACCAGCTACTTATTCTTTTACAATTACACCTCCATTTTGGAAATCGGTTTGGTTCTATGTCATTTCAGCAATTATTGGAATAATTGGCATCTTTATTTTCATAAAACTACGTGAAAGAAACCTTATAATTGAAAAGAAAATACTCGAAGAAAAAGTTGAATTAAGAACAAGCGAAATTAGAGCAAAGAACAAAGAATTAGAAGTAAAAAATAAAAACATTACAGATAGCATAAAATATGCAAAAAGAATTCAGGACGCAATGCTCCCTACCGACTCCTATTTGGATGAAATCATGGCTAATTATTTCATATTTTTCCGCCCACGCGACATTGTTAGTGGAGATTATTACTGGGCATCAGAAAAATCAGGAAAGTTAATTATTGCAGCGGTTGACTGTACAGGCCATGGAGTACCCGGTGCATTCATGAGCATGCTGGGAATAACTATTTTAGATGAAATTGTAAACAAAAAGGGTATCACAAAAGCGAGCCAGATACTCGATGAAATGAAAGCTTCAATTATTAAACACATGAAACAGCGAGGCCGAAGAGGTGAGACTCAGGATGGAATGGACATTACGCTTTGCTCTATTGATGAAAAAACCTTAAAAATGGAAATGGCGGGTGCATATAACCCACTATATCTGGTTCGAAATGGTGAACTTACTAGAATAAAAGCAGACCGAATGCCCATAGGGATTTATTACAAAAAGACAGCTCCTTTTACAAACAACGAGGTTCAGCTACAAAAAGGCGATATGCTCTATTTATTTTCAGATGGATACATTGACCAGTTTAGTGGTGCAACCGGAGAAAAATTAATGACAAAAAACTTTAAGAAATATGTTTTAGACATTTATGAAAAACCACTAAATGAGCAAAAAGCAATTTTAGAGGAACGGTTTGACAAATGGCAGGCTGATGCAGATCAGGTTGATGATGTAATCGTTTTTGGTGTTAGAGTTGGTTAAGGCTATGGTTCAGATGTTCTGTGATACTAATAATTATTCGTTTTGTGCTAATTGA
>JAOZNO010000618.1:0-1585 GCA_029933755.1 Bacteroidales bacterium
AGCTAAACTGAATTGTTATCTCAAATGTTTCAATTACTTTTGAGATAGCAATTCTTTATTAAATTACATTTAATCCTATTCGGATACCAATCGTATGATTTTTTTGCAAAAAAGTATAGTAAATAAAATAAAACAAGGGAATATACATGCTTTCGAGGAGGTTTTTCGCGAGCTATATTCGCCTCTATCCGGATATGCAAATAAAATTATAAATGACCGTGATAAAGCAGAAGAAATAGTACAGGATGTATTTTATATAATCTGGAAAAACAGAGAACGCTTAACAATTTCTACTTCATTAAAATCTTATTTATATAAATCAGTACAAAATAGTTGTTTGCAAATAATACAACATGAATCTGTTAAGGAAAAGTACAGACAATTTGTAATCAATCGTGATGGAGACAAACAGCCCAGCCCGGATGTAGAATTGGAAGTACAGGAGATTAACAAGGCGATTAACAGAACACTTGCTGCTTTACCGGAACGTTGCCGGGAGATTTTTAATATGAATCGTTTTGAAGGATTAAAGTATAAGGAAATAGCTGAAAAATTATCTATATCGCAGAAAACAGTGGAAGCAAATATCAGTAAAGCATTGAAACATTTAAGAAAGGATTTAAGACCGTATGTGGATGTAGTATAAAGTTAGAAGTTAGCCCTTCGACTTCGCTCAGGGTAAAAAGTTAGAAGTAAAAGAAATAAAATGATGAATACGAAAGAAAAAAATATATATAATGTTGATAATGCCTGGAAAAATCTTCATAACCGTTTTGAAGAAGATGGTTTATTAACGGCAGATAACAAAATAAAGAGTATTAGTTTTTACATGATTGCAAAAATTGCTGCCATTTTTATTGTTGGGGTTTTGCTAAGTTATTTGGCATATTATTCAATTAGTAATACTTCACATAGTGGTATGCAACTGGCTGAAACATTTACTGAGAAGAATATAAAGATGATTGAGCTTTCAGATGGTTCGCTTGTACATATAAATAAAGAGTCAAAGTTATACTATCCTGAAAGTTTTGGTGAAAATGAGCGCATTGTAGAATTGGAAGGTGAAGCTTTTTTTGATATTAAAAAGAATCCACAAAAACCTTTCATTATAAAAGCACGAAATAAAGAAATTAAGGTTTTAGGTACTTCATTTAATGTGAATACCAATTTTGAAGGTGAAAAAGTTGAAGTTTATGTTGAAACAGGTAAAGTCAAGTTTTATGAACCCGGAAATACTCAAAAAGAACTTATTTTGGAACCTGGTTCTGTAGGTAGAATAGGCAAGAAAATATTTGATAAAACACTGAATAATAACCCTTACTACATGTCATGGAAAACGAAGATTTTTGATTTTCGTGAAGGTGAAAAATTGGACAATGTAATTGTTGCAATTAATAGATCGTATGGTGTAAATATTGTATTAGAAGATAAAAAAATGTCAAAAAAAGTTTATAGTACATTTCATGATAATGACCCTTTAAATACAATTTTGGAAACAATTTGTTTAACCTATGGGTTATCAGTTGAAAAACAGGATGAATTAACTCTATTAAGAGCTAAATAGTGTTACTAAATAGAATTTTAT
>JAOZNO010000618.1:1685-3355 GCA_029933755.1 Bacteroidales bacterium
TAATGAGGCACTTTCACAAATAAGTAAAAAAACAAACTATTATTTCACTTTTGATAGCGAAACCTTTGATGCAAACAAAATTATTAGCATTAACTTAAAAAATCAACCACTAAAAAATTGCCTCGACCAGATTTTTAATAATCCTGAACTGCATTATACTGTGATTGATAATCACATAATTATTAATAAAAAGAACCTTATCAAGCTCAATGAAACTTTGATAAATGATTCAACGATTAGAATTATTGAACTACAAGGAGTAATTATCGATAAAGAGAATAGACAAGCCTTGGCTTATGCAGCAGTTGGTGTCGAAAACTATAATATAGGATCTATCACAAACGCCCAGGGAGTATTTATACTTAAAATTCCTAAAGAGTTAATAAATAGTAATCTTTGTGTTTCTTATATTGGATACATGAACACTTGTATTCCGGTAGAACAACTTTATGAAAAGGAATTGACCATTAAATTGCAAAGGAACTATATTTCAGTGCAGGAAGTAATTATTCGTAGTGCTGACCCTAAAACCATAATTAGATCTGCAAATAAGAACATCATAAATAATTACAGTTCAGAACCAGTTTGTCTGACTTCATTTTATCGTGAATCAGTAAAGCAGAAAGGGAAATTTATGTCTTTTTCAGAGGCTGTGCTAAAGCTATATAAGTCATCATATTCAAATTCATATGAACGTGATCAGCTTAGAGTTTTAAAATCCAGGAGTTTTCAGGATTTGTCAGAAGCTGATACGGTCAGGCTGAAACTAAAGTCAGGACTTGATGCTTCTTCATCTCTTGATTTGGTTAAAAACAAGATTGATTTTCTTGATGAAGAAAATTTTCATTTATATGATTATAAGATGATTGATATTATCACATATAATAATCATCCGGCATATGTAATTGAGTTTGAGCAAAAAAAAACGGTACATGAGGCATTGTATATCGGACAGGTATATATAGATATAGATAAATTAGCAATTATTGGTGCCGAATTTAGTATTAATCCAAAAAAAATTAATAAAGCACATTCTCGTTTTATTGTCAAAAAGAATCGCAGTTTAAAACTTAGGGTAAAACATGCTGAATACCGTGTTAGCTACCATGAGATAAATGGAAAGTATTATTTAAGGCATGTAAAAGGAGAGTTAGAGTTGAGGGTGAAGAAAAAACGGAAATTATTTGCCACAACTTTTATCACATCATTGGAACTAGCTGTATGCAGTATTGATACAATAAATGTTCAGCGTTTAAAAAGAAAAGAAACAGATAAGCTAAATACTGTTTTTGCTGATGATATAAGGGAATATGATAATACTTTTTGGGAAGACTATAATTTTATTAAACCTGATGATGATTGGCAGGAAGCGGTTAAAAAACTACAGTTAAAATTGGAGCAGGAAACTTTGTTAAATTAGAATTTTTGATCTATTTAAGTTGTAATTTATTGTCGTGCTTAATTAAAAAAACTATAATTTTAGCTTTTAAACCGTTATTATCAATTCAATGGAAAAAAAGCGCGATAGTCTATCAACCAAAAGTTTATCAATAAAAATACTGGTAGGATTAGTTTTGGGTGTTCTAATAGGCTTGTTTTTAGGTGAATATGCAGAATATTTGGCTATTGTTGGCGATGCCTTTATTGGTTTGCTGCAAATGACTGTTCTG
>JAOZNO010000619.1 GCA_029933755.1 Bacteroidales bacterium
AGAGTTTTCTATGAAAACAACCCATGTTTTACCCATAGGATTGCCAGCTAATAAATCAGCACCGCTACGGTTAAATTTAAATAAATATTTTTTTGAATTATTATGAATGTCTGTGACCGTTACTGATAATTCATTTTGATTTGTAATATCAATATTTGCAGAAAATTTAGGGTTTAATTGATCGGGTTTATAACTGGCTAAAACACCGTTAATTAAAATTGATTTTATTTTACTTTCATCTGATATCCTACCTTCTATATATAAATTTGGATCGTTAGATGTGAGATAAATTTCACCATTGTCAGATGCATAAGGAGAAATCAATTCTGCTTTTGGAGCATTAGTTTCTGTTCTGCTTAGCTTATATGTTATCGAAGTTTTATTATTATAAATATCTGTAGACTCGATTTTTAATTTTTTAATTTCTTTTGTTTTTATTTTAACAAGAAAACCTATTTTTAATGAATCTTCAGAAAATAAAACAGACTTATCATTAATCAGTATATTTTTTATTTTACTATCGTCAATAATGCTTAATTTAATTAATACTTCATCTGAATTACCCGGAATTTCAATATTGTTGGTATTCTTAGGTGAAGGGTGTATGACTAGAATTGATGGAGGTTTTTCCTCTCTGCCAAGTTCATATAGCCTTGCTTTTGCTTCTGCTAATAGTTTTTTAGATTTAGGATTGTTCTGCTCCAAAACTAAAAGCTTTTCATAATCTTTAATTGCTTTCTCAAAATTGCCAATTTGCTCGTAGGCATTAGCTCTCTTATATATTGCATTAAAACTTTCAGGATTAATACTCGTTACTTTACTAAAATCATTAATGGCATTTTGAAATTGATTGAATTCATGATACGCAACACCTCTTAAAAAAAATGCAGTTTCATCGTCAGGGTATAAAAGTGTTACTTTTGATAAATCATTAATTGCCGAAGGATAATCTAACTTTTTCTTATAAACAATACTTCTTAATATGTAAGCCATTTTATTTCTTGAATCTATACTTAAAGCCTTATTTGCTGAATTTAGCGCATCATTTAGCTTGTTAAGTTTAATCCTGACAAAACCCAATTCAATATGAGATTTAATGTAGTTAGGGTTTTCCGTTACAGACTCAATAAAGTTTAACTCGGCAAGAACATAATTATTAAGTTCTACGTTTATAGTCCCTAAATTATAAAAGTTCTCAGCAACGGGGTTTAGCTTAATGGCCTTTTTACATTCAGTTAATGCTGATTGGTACTCTTTTTTAGCAAGCAATACTTTTACCTTGTATTCATATGCCAAGTGTTCTTTATCTGATATGTTCGTAGCCGCATTTAGCATAAGTAATGATTCGTCATATTTTTCTAATTTGTAATATAGCCTACCTGCATGATAAAAATAATCATATTTTTTGGGTAACAATGATGTTAATTTTTTGTAATCAGAAGCGGCATTTTCTATTTGAGCTAGTTTTTCATAAACCTGTGCCCGTTGAATATATGCTTTTTCAAAATTTGGATCCAAATTTAATGCATTAGTATATTGGTCACATGCATCCTCATAATTTCCCGCTTTTTGAAATGTTTTTCCCGCTTTGTAATATTTTTTTGTGCTTTGTCCTAAAACTACGTTCAAAGACATTAACATTAAAAATATAGAAATGATTTTCAGATTAATGTTTTTCATGTGTTTGTTCTTTAACTGTTTTTAATTGCCCCATAGCTTGTCCCGCTACTGCGGAAGTACCGCATGATGTAAAATAATCATTGTCTTTAATGTTTAATAATTATTTTAATCATAGCCTGCTCCGTTTTTTGCGGAGCTTGTTTCATGGCTTTTATTTAAGAATTACTTTTAATTATCAGTAGTTAAGTTATTTGTATCGTGTATATTTTTGAAAAATAAGTTTGTAATACTTTTTCAGATAAAAATATTTGACTTAAACATATATACTACAAATTTTATGCAGAAACTCATTATTGAGTTTGCTAGTATAAAGTTAAGGTAAATTATGAAATCATGGAGTTCTTTTTTGATAAATGATAATTCATACATATCAATTGGATAGAAAAAAACTAGTAATTTGTAAGAAATAGTGGGTAATATTAAAAAAGTTAATTAAATAATATAATCTTTACTTAGAAAAATGTATATTTGCCTGTATTTGAAAAAATAGATTGTATATGGCAAAAATATTAGTAATAGATGATGAAAAGCCTATAAGAAATACTTTACAGGAGATACTGGAGTATGAAGATCATAAAGTGGAAATCGCAGCTGATGGTTTTGAAGGCTTAGAAAAGGCAAAAGAAAATAAATATGACATAATTCTGTGTGACATAAAAATGCCTAACATGGATGGTATTGAAGTACTTGAAAAGTTAGAATTAGTTAGTCCTGATGTTCCTGTTATTATGATTTCTGGTCATGGTTCAGTTGAAACTGCCGTTGAAGCTTTGAAAAAAGGTGCTTATGATTTTATTGAAAAACCTCTGGAATTAAATCGTTTGCTGGTAACTATAAGAAATGCCCTGGAAAGAAAAGATTTAGTTGTTGAAACTAAAAAGCTTAAACGTAAAGTAAGTAAAACATATGATATGGTAGGGAATTCAGATGCTATATCAAAAATAAAAGAAATGATTGACCGGGTTGCGCCAACTGATGCCCGTGTTTTAATTACCGGAAAAAATGGAACGGGAAAGGAACTCGTTGCAAGATGGGTGCATGAGAAGAGTCCACGAGCAGATCAGCCTTTTGTTGAAGTTAATTGTGCGGCTATACCTTCAGAACTTATTGAGAGTGAGTTGTTTGGTCATGAGAAGGGTGCGTTTACCTCGGCTCATAAACAAAGGAAAGGGAAATTTGAACAGGCAAGTGGGGGCACTATTTTTCTTGATGAAATTGGTGACATGAGTTTGTCGGCGCAAGCAAAAGTTTTAAGAGCTTTGCAGGAAAATAAAATTACCCGGGTAGGTAGTGATAAACAGATTAAAGTAGATGTGCGGATTGTTGCAGCTACTAATAAAGAACTTAAAAAAGAAATTGCTGAAAATAATTTTAGAGAAGATTTATATCATCGTTTAAGTGTAATTTTAATTCATGTACCTTCATTAAATGAACGTATTGAGGATATCCCAATATTAACGGAGCATTTTATGAACCTTATTTGTGAAGATTATGGAATGTCGAAAAAAGAAGTGACAGAAGATGCAATAAAAGAGTTGAAAAAAATAAAATGGACAGGAAATATTCGTGAGTTTAGAAATGTTTTGGAAAGATTAATTATTTTAAGCGAAGAAATTATAACAGGTGCTGATGTGAAAAAGTTTGCACAACCTATTAGTACTTAGAGCTGTAAG
>JAOZNO010000035.1 GCA_029933755.1 Bacteroidales bacterium
CAGCAACCGCTTGGTGGTAAGGCTCAGTTTGGTGGTCAGCGATTTGGTGAAATGGAGGTTTGGGCACTTGAAGCTTTCGGTGCAGCAAATATCTTACAGGAAATACTTACTGTTAAATCTGATGATGTGATTGGTAGAGCAAAAACATATGAGGCTATTGTAAAAGGTGATCCTTTACCAACACCGGGTATTCCCGAGTCTCTTAATGTATTGCTACATGAACTGAGAGGTCTTGGCCTGAACATCAAATTAGAATAATCGGTTGCAGTTATATATTCAGTAGGTAAATTACTTACCGAATATTATACGAAAATATGGTACTTAAAACTAATATTATATTTTCATTTAGCGCTTGTGGAGGGGTACTAAGTCTCTCCATGAGGGTTTCTTCTTAATTAATTTAACAAAGATTTAATTATGGCTTTTAGAAGAGATATTAAAGTAAAAAGCGATTTCACAAAAATAACTATAGGTTTAGCTTCTCCTGAGGTAATATTAGAACATTCAAGCGGTGAAGTATTAAAACCAGAAACAATCAATTATAGAACATACAAACCAGAGAGAGACGGTTTATTTTGCGAGCGAATTTTTGGCCCCGTAAAAGACTATGAATGTCACTGCGGAAAATATAAAAGAATAAGATATAAAGGAATTGTTTGTGACCGATGTGGTGTTGAAGTTACCGAGAAGAAAGTACGTAGAGAAAGAGTAGGACACATTTCTTTGGTTGTTCCGGTTGCTCATATTTGGTATTTTAGATCATTACCTAACAAAATTGGGTATTTATTAGGTTTACCAACCAAAAAGCTTGACTCTATTATATATTATGAAAGATATGTAGTAATACAGCCAGGTGAAAAAACTGCTGACGGTGTAAAATATCTTGATTTTCTAACAGAAGAAGAATATTTAGACATTTTGGACAGTTTGCCAAAAGAAAATCAAATGTTGGATGATAGTGATCCGAATAAATTCATGGCAAAAATGGGTGCTGAGGCTCTTTACTCATTGCTGTCAAGAATTGATTTAGACAATTTGGTTTATGACTTAAGAGATAAAGCAAGTAAAGAAACATCGCAACAGAGAAAAAATGAAGCCTTAAAAAGGTTGCAAGTTGTTAACGCATTCCGTAATTCTAGAAATACGAACAAACCGGAATGGATGATTGTGAAAGTTGTACCTGTTATTCCACCAGAATTACGGCCATTAGTTCCACTTGATGGCGGTAGATTTGCAACTTCAGATCTAAATGATTTATATCGAAGAGTAATTATCCGTAATAATCGACTTAAACGACTTATTGAAATAAAAGCACCGGAAATTATATTGAGAAATGAAAAAAGAATGCTACAGGAATCTGTAGATTCATTGTTTGATAACTCAAGAAAATCAAGTGCTGTAAAAACAGAAGCAAACAGGCCACTTAAATCATTAAGTGATAGTTTAAAAGGGAAACAAGGTAGATTCAGACAAAACCTTTTGGGTAAAAGGGTTGACTATTCAGCACGTTCTGTAATTGTTGTTGGGCCGGAATTACAACTACATGAGTGCGGTATTCCAAAAAATATGGCAGCTGAACTTTACAAGCCTTTTGTAATCAGAAAATTGATTGAAAGAGGAATTGTAAAAACAGTAAAGTCTGCTAAGAAAATTGTAGACCGTAAAGACCCGGTTGTTTGGGATATTCTTGAAAATGTACTAAAAGGTCATCCTGTATTATTAAACAGAGCCCCTACCCTACACAGATTAGGGATTCAATCGTTTCAACCTAAGTTGATTGAAGGAAAAGCAATTCAGTTACACCCATTGGTGTGTACGGCTTTTAACGCTGACTTTGATGGTGACCAAATGGCGGTTCACTTACCATTAGGTAATGCTGCTATTCTTGAAGCACAAATATTAATGCTTGCTTCGCATAACATTTTAAATCCTGCAAATGGTGCACCAATTACCGTTCCTTCACAGGATATGGTATTAGGTTTATATTATATTACAAAATCAAGAAAAAGCACTAAAGAAAAACCTGTAAAAGGTGAAGGTTTAGTCTTTTACTCGCCAGAAGAAGCTGAAATTGCATATAATGAAAAAGAAGTCGAACTTCATGCACATATAAAAATTAAAGTAGATGTTCTTGAAGATGGGAAAATCGTTAATAAATTAATTGAGACTTCACTTGGTCGCGTATTATTTAATCAACACGTTCCAGAAGGTATTGGTTTTATTAATGAATTACTGACTAAAAAAGCACTTAGAGACATTATTGGTAGTATCCTTAAAATAAAAGGAACTGCTGCAACAGCAAAGTTTCTGGATGATATTAAACATCTTGGATACCAGATGGCATTTAAAGGTGGTCTTTCGTTTAACCTGGATGATGTAATTATTCCTAAAGAAAAAGTTACATTAGTTAAAGAAGGTTATGCGCAAGTTGATGAAGTATTGAATAACTATAATATGGGGTTCATTACTAACAATGAAAGATATAACCAAATTATTGACATTTGGACACATACAAATGCCCGTTTAACACAAACTTTAATGAATCAACTTTCTTCTGACAACCAGGGATTTAACTCTGTTTACATGATGTTAGATTCAGGTGCGAGGGGTTCAAAAGAGCAGATTAGGCAGCTTTCAGGTATGAGGGGTCTTATGGCCAAACCTCAAAAATCAGGTGCTTCTGGTGCAGAGATTATTGAGAATCCAATTCTGGCAAACTTTAAAGAAGGCTTATCAGTTCTGGAGTACTTTATTTCTACACACGGTGCTCGTAAAGGTTTAGCGGATACAGCACTTAAAACAGCTGATGCGGGTTATTTAACTCGGCGTTTGGTTGATGTAGCACAAGATGTAATTATTACAGGTGAAGATTGTGGAACATTAAGAGGTTTGGTTGCAACTACTTTAAAGAAAAATGAAGAAGTTGTTGAATCATTATATGACCGTATTTTAGGTAGAACTTCTGTTCACGATATTTATCATCCTTTAACGGGTGAACTTATTACTGCTGCGGGTAATCAATTAACTGAGGAAATTTCTCAAATTATAGAAGATTCACCAATTGAGCGGGTTGAAATACGTTCGGTATTAACTTGCGAATCAAGAAGAGGTGTTTGTGCAAAATGTTACGGACGTAACCTTGCAAGCGGAAGAATGGTGCAAAATGGTGAAGCCGTTGGTGTTATTGCAGCTCAATCAATTGGAGAGCCAGGTACGCAGCTTACCTTAAGAACATTCCACGTAGGTGGTACAGCCGGTAATATTGCTACAGAGTCAGGTGTAACTTCGAAATATAATGGTATTGCAGAATTTGAAGAATTACGAACAGTTGACCATGAAGATAGTGATGGGAAAAAGGTTAAAATAGTAATTGGTCGTTTGGCTGAATTAAAAATTGTTGACCCGAATACAAAAATTACTCTATCAACTCATTCAATCCCTTATGGTTCTAAGCTATTTGTTAAAGAGGGTTCTAAAATTAAAAAGGATGAAAAAGTTTGTGAATGGGATCCGTATAATGCGGTAATTGCTTCAGAAGCTACTGGTAAAATTGAATTTATTCAATTAATTGAAGGTATAACCTTTAAGCAGGAGTCTGATGAACAAACTGGTTTAATGGAAATTGTAATTATTGAAACGAAAGATAAAACAAAACACCCCGAAATTAATATTCTATCTGATGAAGGAGAAATTCTAAAAACATATAACCTTCCAACAGGTGCACATATTATTATTAAAGAAGGTGATACAGTTAAACAGGGTGCTGTTTTTGCAAAAATACCAAGGAACTTAGGTAAAGCTGGTGATATTACCGGTGGTCTGCCGCGAGTTACGGAATTATTTGAAGCACGAAACCCATCTAACCCTGCTGTTGTAACAGAAATTGATGGTGTGGTATCTTTTGGTAAAATTAAAAGAGGTAACAGGGAAATAATGATTACATCAAAAACAGGAAATGAGAAAAAATACCTCGTTTCTCTGTCAAAACAGATTCTTGTTCAAGCAAATGATTATGTAAAATCCGGAATCCCTCTTTCTGATGGAGCTACCACTCCTGCTGATATACTTGCAATTAAAGGGCCTACAAAGGTTCAGGAATATATTGTAAATGAAGTTCAGGAAGTTTATCGATTACAAGGTGTGAAAATTAACGACAAGCATTTTGAGGTTATTGTACGCCAGATGATGAAGAAAGTTGTTATTGCAGACTCTGGTGATACTGACTTCCTTGAGAAGCAAGTGATTGATAAATGGGCTTTCATTGAAGAAAATGATAGTATTTTCGGAAAAAAAGTAGTTATTGATGCCGGTGATTCTACAGCACTTCACCCGGGACAGGTTGTTTCTGCAAGAAAACTAAGAGATGAAAACTCTTTACTTAAACGTAAAGATCTAAAATTAGTTGGAACCAGAGATGCCATTACAGCAACCTCTAGTCAGGTACTTCAGGGAATTACAAAAGCTTCACTTCAAACAAAAAGCTTTATTTCAGCAGCATCATTCCAGGAAACAACAAAAGTCCTTAATGAAGCAGCAATTAATGGAAAAGTTGATTATCTTGAAGGATTAAAAGAAAATGTTATTGTTGGACACTTAATACCGGCTGGTACAGGAAGAAGAGTTTACAAGAACATAATTGTGGGTTCTATGGAAGAATACGAGAGTTTGACTAAAAATAAAAAGGAAGAATAGTGTAACACAGTTCGCAGAAGGCAGTAAAATAAACAACTGCCTTCTGTAAGCGTGTAATAATAAAATTAATAAGCTTATATAATGGACGATAAAAAAAATCAAAACCAGATTAATATTGAACTTAACGAAGATATTGCACAGGGGAAATATGCGAATCTGGCAATTATTACACATTCAAGTAGTGAATTTGTTGTTGATTTTGTAAGAGTTATGCCTGGCGTTCCAAAAGCAAAGGTTAATTCACGTATTATTCTTACACCTGAACATGCCAAACGCTTAATGTTAGCCTTACAGGAAAATATTAAAAAGTTTGAATCCTTACATGGTCCAATAAAGAATATCGACACATCTGGTGGTATTGCTATGCCACTAAATTTTGGCGGGCCAACTGCCGAAGCATAAATTATAAAAAGACTGCCTCGGCAGTCTTTTTTATTTAAACACTTTGACTTCCTTCATCCTTTTATTACTTTCTCTTCCCCTGAATCATATTCCATAAATACTCAAAATTTCACAAAACACATTTAGCTCAATTACCCCTTCTTCTAATAGAAATATTATTGGGATTTAATAATTCTGCATAATTAAACTAATTTTTTAGTTGATGCAACGTGTTTTTTAGTTATATTTGTTCTATAAATATTTTTTTAAGATATTAAAAAGAGTAATACAATGATTACAAAACAATTAACAAACCGAGAAGAGGACGTAATGAAGATATTATGGGTAGCTAAAAAAGGGTTCGTCAAAGATTTAATGAAGCAGCATCCAAACCCTAAACCTCATTATAACACATTTAGTACAATTATTAGAGGCTTGGAAGATAAAGGGTTTGTAGCACACAATTCTTATGGAAACTCTCATGAATACTATCCTGCAATTACTAAAGAAGAGTATCGGAAAATGTCAATAAAAAATATGGTTACTGACTATTTTGAGTCTTCATACAAAAATATAGTTTCCTTTTTTGTGAATGAAGAAAAGTTGAATGTAGAAGACTTAAAGGAGTTAATTAAACTTATTGAAACGAAAAATAAAAATCAATAAAAAATGGTATTAACATTTTTCGAATTACAGATAAAAGGAGGAATTCTTCTTACAATTTCAGTATTAGTTTTTTTACTGTTCTTTTCCAATGAGCACTTTTTTAATCGAAATAGGGCATATTTATTAAGTAGCCTTTTTATACCATGGATAATGCCGTTGATGGCAATGCCTGTTTGGTTAAAAAAAATATTTTTTGCAATTCCTGACAATATAGATAATCCTGTTGTGCCGTTAGTAATTGCCAATACCAATCAGCTACAAACTACAATTTCTGCAGAAAGTTTATTCTCATGGGAGTTGGTAGGATTTTATTTTTATGGTTTTATTAGTTTTGTATTATTGTTACGCTTAATATGGGCTTCCCGTTATATTATTCAATTAAAAAAAGGTTCTGAATTATCAAAATTTAAAGGATTTAAAACAGTCATTCTAAGAGATAAACAGATGAGCCCTTTCTCTTTTTTTCGAACAATCTATTTGCCAAAAAGTTTGGAAAAAAGTATTGATAAAAACCTTGTTCTTGAGCATGAAAAAGTTCATTGTAATCAATGGCACTCTATCGATATTTCCTTGGCTGAATTGTTATTAGTATTTCACTGGTGGAATCCATTTGCATGGTGGTTACGAAAGCTTATTGCCCTTAACCATGATTATAATGTTGACAAACTTATGTTAAAACAAGCCTCTGAGCCAAAACAATATCAGTTTTCCCTAATTAATATTTTATCAGGGAAAAATCAGGTGCAATTAGTTAATAATTTTAATAAGAATCTCACTAAAAAACGTATTATTATGATGAATAAAGCAAATACAAAAAGTTATATAGCTTGGTTAAAAGTAATTTTCATAGTACCTATAGTAGCATTACTTTTTTTAGGGTTTACGAATTCTGATAAAACCAATAGTGATGGGTCACAAGAAGTAATTCTGAATTTAACAGCTAAGGTAAATAATTACAAACATGAAGATACTAATGTTACGACTAAGGAAAACAAGCATAATAAAAAAGTTAATACCAGTATTAAAACTGTATCTGATAAACAGATATTAACAAATGTTAATACCGAAACTAAAGTTCAGAAAAAAATAAAAGGAACAGTAAGCTCTACAGAAACACTTAAACCTATTGAGGAAGTTAAAATTTTTAACAAATATGGAGAATTACTTGCTACCACAAATAAAAAAGGCAAATTTTCATTCAAATTTGTTGGAAACCCAAATACGCCAAAGGAACATCAAGGTGAGATTTTGTTTGTAAAAGAAGGTTTTCAACCAACACATTATAAATTAGATTTAATGTCTGACAATAAAATTAATATAGAACTGAAAACTGAGAACAAAGATAAAACAGGTAAAATAGAAAATGAAAGAGAAATTGATACCAGGGGCCTTTCAAATGCTCTAAATATTGGAACAATGAATGATTATACCCAACCTCTATTTCTAATTGATGGTATGGAATCAACAAAAAAAGTAGTAAATAGTCTAAATCAAAACTCAATTCAATCAATTTCCATAATCAAAGATAAAATACAACTAAAGCCATATGGCGACAAAGGAAAAAATGGTGTAATCATCGTTACCTTAAAAGATGAGTCAAAGCTTGATTCTAAAAAAGCCGTTGTGATGTCAATAGATGAAATTGCAGAAAAAGATCATCCACTCTATATTGTTGATGGCAAAGAGTGGACATATAAAGAAATTAAAAACCTCGATAAAAATTCTATAGAATCAACCAAGGTGCACAAGGATAAATTAACCATTGAAAAACATGGTAAAAAAGCAAAAAATGGTATAATATTTATTAAATTAAAGGATATTAATAACAAATAGTCAAACATATAGATCCTAAGATTATAATCATTCTTAGTGTCTATTTTGAAGAAAAAATGAATATTTTATTTCACAACCTTAAATTCCACTCTCCTATTTTCAGCTTTGCCTTCTTCCGTATCATTTTTTGTAACAGGATAAGATTCTCCATAACCTGCTGAACTTAGATTAATAGATTTACATCCTTGCTTAATCAAGTATTTCTTTACTGCATCGGCTCTTTTTTTCGAAAGTTGTTTGTTGTATTGCGTAGTTCCAACATTATCCGTATGACCAGATATTTCTATTTTCAAACCCTCATTCTTTTTAATAAACCCAGCCAGTCGGTTTAATTCTGTATATGATTCCGGTTTTAACTTGTATTTATTATGATCAAAAAATACATTTTCTAAAGGTATGGCAAGCTGTTTATTGATAATATCAACATAAGAGTGTAGAATAAAATTTTTCTCAATCTCAATTTGTTCTGTTTGATTTGTTAAATCAATATTTCCGGAAAGTGGAAAATAGTTTTTATGATCAATATAATAGCCGTAATTTTTACCAAGCGGTAAAATAATTAGGTAACTTCCATTAGTAATATCAGATTCAGAAAAGCCTATAAGTTTTCCTGTTTGCAAATCTTCCCAACGAACTTTTGCTTTTTCAAATTCATTATCAGAATTTTTAATGGTTCCAAATATCACCGCAACCTGCTCAGGTCGCATTGAAACAGGTAATTTCATTTTTAAAATATCATAATTATCTACCGCAAATACAGACAAGTATGCCTTCTCTCCATCTGTTGAAATTTTATAATCATATTCATCGCCAAAAGAATTAATTTCTTTTCCCAGGTTAATCGGTTCTGACCATTCAGTCCAACTGGTATCATTTAAACGAGTAGTTTTAAATACATCCAATTTGCCAAGCCCTGCATGTCCATCTGAACTGAAATAAAGGGTTTTCATATCTGGATGTAAAAATGGACTTCGCTCAGCATAAGGCGTGTTTATTTTATCACCAATATTAATTGGTTTTGACCATCCTTTTTTTGTTTTTTCAGAAACATAAATATCTAAATTCCCAGCAAAGCTACCATGAAAGTTTTGACCAAATTCATGATGTTGCCCAATATTCCCCTCTCTATCAGATATAAACATAATGGCATTACCGTCAGATGTTATCATTGCATCAGCCTCCCACGATTTATCTGTATTTATCGTGGGGAAAGGTCTTGCAATAGTCCATCCTGAAAAAGTTTTATCACTATAATAAATATCCTGATTTGCATATAATAATAGCCTGTTCCCATCTGCTGAAATTGCCAAAGGCGCCTCGTGGGCAAAAGCTGTGTTTATTCCATTAATAAGTTCCGGTTTTGTCCATGCATTATTTTTATATTTTGAAACAAAAATATCCTCTCCGCCAATACTCCCCTCTCTTTTTCTCCCACAAAAATATAATTGCTTACCATCAGCACCCATAACTGGAGCATATTCATGTCCTTTAGTATTTATTTTATCACTAATGTTTTCTTTTTTAATTTCCTCAGAGGGAGTATTAAGAATCTGGATTAATTTTGTGATTCTCTTATTATCCGGAAAGAGTGATTCATATTTTACTAATATTTCAATAGCAGAAGACCAGTCTTTTTTAATTAATTCGGGTGTTAAAATTCTTAGCAAAGCTACATAAGCCAATTCAACCGGGGCAGCCATTTTAATATATTTTTCGTATACCGAAAGCATACCAGGACTGTAAGGCTCATTCATATCCAATTTATCAGCAAGATAAGCATTCTCTAAATCAGTCTTTAGCCGTTCAGGCTTAATAAATCCGGGATATTTATTACTGAATTTAAGAATAGGTTCCAATTCACCATCTACAGAATATTTTTTATACTCTAAAATAAGAAGTCTGGTAATAATTTGTTTTGCAGAATCAACTTGAATTGCATCAGGGTAATTCTTAATAAATATTTGATATACAGGAATTTTATTTTTCAGGAGACAATCGTTGAATATTAGCTCATTCCTATATTCAACAGCCTTTTTATTAAAAACAGAATCATTATAATCAACTACAAACTCCTCCATTTTTTGAATAGAACCAGATTCAGATGCCTCTGCAAAAGCTCTAGTCAAAACCCTGCTTTTTAGGTTTTCAATTGTTAAAATACTTATGTTATATTTTGAAGAATAACTTAACTTATCATTTTCTGAAAGCTTAGGGTATTTTTTTTCGACATATAAAACATACCTGTACGTTTTTGAATATCTATATTTTACATAGTTTGTGTCGTTATATATTAAAGCAAGTCCATATTTTGAAGCTACAACATCCTTTTTTTTACTTATTGCTTTCTTAAAAGCTTCAATCGCTTGTTTGTATTCCTTTTTCTCATACAACTGAAACCCTTTTGCAGCAGTTTGTGAATAAGAACTTTCTATAATAACGCTTAGTAGAATAAAGATAATAATCTTTCTAATTGTAGTCATTGGAATCGTTTGAATCGTTTGATAAGGTTATTTTATAATTCTCTCCTTTTAAGAAAATAGTTCTAAAAAGATTTTTAGTACAAAAAAACTTTCATTAAGGGAACATAATGAATAATACTAACTAAATAATATACTAAAGGCAAATTTACCTTATATCAACCTAACTTTTAAATTAATTTATATATTTTTACATTTTAGCAGTTATATTTTGAAAATTTACGATTTACAAACACTTATATTAAATTATTTTTGATATTTTGTAAATTATTGTTTACTTTTGCTTTAAATTTTTATTGACCTATATGCAGCAATTTCAGGCAGGATATTTATTAAATAGTATTTTTGATTTATTTATTAATCAATCAGAAAAAGAAAAAATAACAGAGATTGTTAAACAACTTTGTTATTTTGATTTGGAAACTACTGATAAATTAACACATAAAGATTTTAGATTTTCTCCTGATACTAAAACAATTAACAATATAATAAGTAGAGGTTTACCTACTAAGCCATCTTTATTTGTTGAAGAAATGCTATCAACAGCATTTGGGCTAACAAAAAAAGAAACAGATCAATTTCAATCAATTAATTACTCTTTTCATAATGATTTCCTAAAAGAAGAGATTAACAGGGCACTACATATTATTGACCCTCGAATAAAAAAAGATTCTGAATTTGAGAATAGAGTTACCAACACGAATAAAGGATTTAAGGATGACTTTCTGTACTCCTTAATACCAGAATACCTGGGAGAAGCATTTATTCAATTAATTGAACCAAACAGAGCGTATAATACACTGGTTGGAATAGAAAAGTCTTTATTGGACACAGAATTTAAAGAAAAATACAAGTCTGTTTGGGATCAAAAAACAGATTTTGTACTTGAAATTCCCTATAAGAATAAAAACAATAACGGAATAATCATTGAAATTGATGACACTCCTGTTGAAACAAACGATGATTACCAGAATAGTCAATCAAAAAAAGATTATTTAAATGAAATAAACTGGGCAGATCCCTTTATTCTTGAAACAAATAAATTTGCCAACAGTAGTGAAGAGTTAAAACCACTTATTGATTTTACCTACAACTCATATTTTGATACTATTTCAAAAAATTACCGTAGTCCTTTATATAAATCTAAAGATGGTTTGGATGCGATGCAATTAGCTCTAAGCCCAATTGCTGTAGCACGAATTCAAAAAACGATACTTGAATATATACTTTCAGGAAATGTAAGTTTAGATGCCCAAAGCTGGACTATTGGAGTTATTGAACATGACGTTCCTTGTGCTTACCTTGCTTTTCAGGATTTAAAACTGCTGTTTAATAATTTATTTGCCTTAAAAGGTGAAAATAAGACCTTCCCTGAAATTAAACTAACCATATACCGAACTAAGGAGTTTAAAGCGGCAAAATTAAATAACCTATATTCAGGAAATATTAAAAGTATTGAGAATTTTGATGAAGATTTGGCTTTTGATTTATTAATTGATATTTCTGTTCTTCAAAGAAGTAAGCTTATAAGTTCTGAGTATAAAACCAAAGCGAAACATTTTGCAAAAATACGTTCTGTACGAAGCATCAGCTCAAAAAGAAAGTTCTTGACTGACAAGCCTATTAAATATTATGATGTTAAAATTGGTAATAAAGAAACAAAAAAAACAGACAAAGCACGCGAGGCATTAAAATATTTTTTGAAAACCTTATTCCGAAAAGAAAATTTTCTTCCGGGTCAGTTAGAAATTTTAAATAAAAGCTTACAACAAAAAAACACACTTGGAATATTACCAACAGGTGGTGGAAAAAGTTTAGCTTATCAACTTTCAGCACTTTTACAACCAGGTTACTCTATTATTGTCAGCCCACTAATGTCAGTTATGACTGACCAAATAAGGGATCTTAAAAATTTTGGTATTGATGCTGTTGATTATATCAATGTATCTGTAAAAAAAATTGATGAGTTAAATTATAAATATCGCCGTATTGAAAATACTGAATCATTATTTATATTTACCGAGGCTGAATATATTAGAGATAAGAAATTTCAGACATTAATGGAAGGCCTTTCTGTTAACAATATATATCCTGCTTATTTCATTGTTGATGAAGCTCATTGTATTTCGGAATGGGGACACGATTTCAGGCCACAATATCATAAATTAGGTGAAATTTCACGAAAAATTCTCAAATCAAAAAAACCTGGCTATGTACCAATTATGGCATTGTCTGCTACAGCTAGCTATAATGTGAAATTTGATATACAAGATGAACTGTTTATTGAAACAGAAAATATCATTCATACTAAGTTTGAAAATTCAAAATTAAAATTTCAAGTTGTTGATGTTAGTAGTAAGGCTATTAAGCCTGAAATGCCATTAGCACAAATTAAGTATCTTTCCGGTAGCCGAAAGCAAGTACATTTCACCTTTTTAATGGAAGAGCTTTTTCCTAATGGGAAATCAAAAAATAAAGGAAATGACACGGTAATTTTTTGTCCTACACCTTTTGGTCAAACAGGAATATCTGATGAACAAGGAGATGGCTTGGCAGATAAAATTGAAGCAAATTTTGAACAGTTACGAATTGGTCGATTTTGGGGTGCAACAAATGATGGTACTGATAGTGTTCG
>JAOZNO010000620.1 GCA_029933755.1 Bacteroidales bacterium
TTATCAAAAGTTGATATTTTAATTGAGTTGACATATCTTTTAGAACCGGAAGATTTGGATCAGCAGTTCATATATGCTAATCAAGCACTGGAATTATCGGAAAAAATTAGTTATTTGAAAGGTAAGGGGCAAGCTTTGTACCTTTTATCATTGTACTATTTGCGTACTGCTCATCATAACACAGCTATAGAAAAAATAAATAGTGCAATTGAAATAAATCTTGTGTATGGCGATTCTTTTATCATTTCAAATTCTTATAGAATATATGGTTATATTTCAGTAGCTGTTTCAAATTATAGTGAGGCTATTGAACATTTTAATAATAGCATTAGCTATTTACATAAGGATAGCCTTAGTCATAGATATGTTATTTTAGAGAATATTGGCATTTCACAGTATAACTTAACTGATTTCAATAAGGCCTTAAAAACTTTCTTGACTGTATTAAACTATCATGAACAGGAAAATAATTTGAAAAATATTGCCCATTTTTATAGTCTGGTAAGTGGTATTTATATAGAAACCGGAGAGAAAGAGCTCGGTTTAGAGTATTTAAGAAAAGCTCTTGTGATTGGGTATGATCTTGAAGATGATTATGTTACAGGTGAGGCACTTCTGGCTGTTGGTAATTTTTACAGAGAAGAGAATCAACTTGATTCTGCTCTTTTATATTTAAGAGATGCAATTATATATGCTGAAAGAAACAAGCATAACTTATTGATTTCTGATAGCTATTCAGCCTTAGGCGAAAGTTTTGTACTTCTAAATAATTATGATTCTGCTGAGTTTTATTTTAACAAGGTACTTACAGTTTCAGAAAAAATAGATGATAATTGGGCTATTGTTTATGGTAATATTGGACTGGCTAAAGTGTATAAAGCTAAAAGGGATTATGGAAAAGCACTATTTTTTCTTCATAAAGTAAAGCCTAAAGCTGAAGAGATTAAGTCGAAAGTTATGCTTAAAGATTTTTACGAGTTACTTTCAGAAATAGATGCTTTGTCTGGTGATTATCGTGATGCTTATAGCTTTCAGTTATTATATAAAAATATAAGTGATAGTTTGCATGATGAGCGTATGGCAAAAGAAATTGCCAATATGAAAGTTAATTTTGAAACAGAAAAGAAAGAACAAGAAAATGAAAAATTAATTGCAGAAAATAAGCTTAACGAGGAAACGATTAAAAATCAGGAGTATATTGGAATTGGAATAGTTATTATTTTGTTGCTGGCTATTGTATTAGCTCTGGTATTTTTTAGAAGTAAGCAAAAAATTCGTAGAACTAATTTCCTTTTAAAAGAAAGAAATCAGGAAATTCAAAATCAGAATGAGGAAATTACCGTTCAGACAGAAGAGTTATCAGTTGCATATTCAAAACAAAAGGAGCTTGAGGAATTTAGGCAAGGACTTATCAATATGATTGTTCATGATCTTAAAAATCCGCTTAATATTGTTTTAAACCTTTCAGAGCACAGACTTGTTACCGAAGCAGGAAATAAGATGCTTAACCTCGTTATGAATATTCTGGATGTTTCAAAGTTTGAAGAAGCTAAAATGGTTATTGAACCAGTGGTATTTGAGCTAAATAAAGCGATTGGACTTTCTATACAAAAAACTAGTCTTATTGCTGGTGTATCTGGTATTGAAGTTATTAATAAAACAGATGATTTAATAAAAGTAAAGGCCGATTATGATTTAACTGAACGAATATTTATCAATCTGTTAAGTAATGCGATTAAATTCTCACCAAAGAATTCCCAAATATTTATTAATGTAGAAAGTGAAGTAGACGATAAATTTGTAAATGTCTGTGTTAAGGATTCTGGTAGTGGTATACCTGAAGAGTTTCATGGAAAAATATTTGATAAATTTACACAGGTAACTGCTATGAGTACTGATAATATACGATCTACTGGTTTGGGCTTAACTTTTTGCAAACTTGCTATTGAAGCCCATGGAGGTAGCATTCGTGTTGATAGTAAGCTGAAAAAAGGATCTACTTTTTGGTTTAGCTTACCAAAGGCATAATAACTGACCACTTTATAAGCTACAAGAACTAATTTTATATCACAAAAGAAATATTCATGATTGATAAAATACCAGGAAAAATGAAAGCCATTGTGCTTCCTGCATATAATGGCAATATGATAAAAGCAATTAAAAGCCTCGAGCTAAAAGAAATTCCAACACCAAAGCCAAATATAGGACAGGTTTTAATAAAAGTAGATGCCACTACCTGTAATCCTTCTGATTTATCATTTATACAAGGTAGTTATGGTATAAAAAAAGAATTACCTGTAGTTCCGGGTTTTGAGGGTACAGGTATTGTAGTGCAGGCGGGTGATGACGAGATTTCAAATAATTTGATGGGTAAAAGAGTGAGTTTTAATGCCCATGTAAAACTAAATGGTGCCTGGGCAGAATATACAATTACTAATGCTACACAATGTATACCCGTTCATCTTGATATTCCTGTTGAGCAAGCTGCATGTTTATTAATAAATCCGTATACTGCTTATGCTATGTTTGAATTAATAAAAGAAAGAAAAAGCAAAGCTTTTGTTATGAATGCAGCTATGGGGCAATTGGCAGGTATGATGCGCAGTTTGGCAATAGAAGCAGGAATTGAAGTAATTAATATTGTACGAAAAAAAGCACAAATTGAAATTTTAAAGAAGAAAGAGGTAAAGTATGTTTTATGCAGCGTTGATGATGATTTTCTAAATAAATTCTCAAAACTGTCAAAGCAGCTTGAAGCCAAAATTTTTATTGATGCTGTTTCTGGTGAACTTTCTGGGAAAATGCTTGAATTAATGCCAGCTGATTCACAATTAGTACTTTATGGTGCACTAACAGGCGAGAATCTTAGCCACATTGGAGCAAAAGATTTAATTTTTTACGGCAAAAGTGTTACAGGTTTTAATCTAATTAATTGGTTTGAAAATACATCAAAAGAAAAAATTAGTGAAATAACAGCAAAGTTGCAGGGAAAAATACTTAAAGGTGAGATTAAAACAGAAATTTATAAAAAAGTAAAACTGGAAGATGTAAGGGGTAGTTTAATTCGTTATGTGGTTAATATGTCAGCAGGGAAAGTAATCATTGAGCCGTAATATTATGACTCCCAACCCATATCTGATAATCAGGTTAACGGGGGTGTTATTCATAAATTGATTCGGCTCTGGTTTAAATATTCTGGGATGCCAATAATTATTCGTTTTGTTCTAATTGACAGGTAATTAGTCATTAAGTCATTGGTAATTAAAAATGTAGGTCTATTATTGTAATGGTTATGGTTCAGATGTTCTGTGATACTAATAATTATTCGTTTTGTGCTAATTGACAG
>JAOZNO010000036.1 GCA_029933755.1 Bacteroidales bacterium
TTGGTATTTATTAAACGTTTTGAACATTGTGTAAGCATCATCAATTATCTTGTTTATATCACTTAAATGACGATGATGATTGTGATGATGATGCTTTTCAGTATTTTTATGATTATGTTTGTTCAGATTAATGACTTTGACATGACTACAAACAATGCCATTTTTATTCAACTTTCCTATTTCAATCTTACCATCAGGTAAGTTTAATAATTCTGGTAATTCCAAAATTTCATCGTGAGCATTTGCCAACTCAGAAAAGGCACTTAAAAACATATCGCCGGAAAGACCCGAAAAAGCTTCTATTAATATTGTACTCATTAATTAGAAATTGATTAAATTTTAATATTTATTTTCGATAAATACATTTTTATTAAATCACTCTATTTAGTGGCTATAAAAAACACCAATAACTTCGTTATGCTCGTTATGAAAACGGTTGCTTCGACAAGCTCAGCACAACGCATTTACAGTAGTAAACTTCTTGGTTTTCATAACTTCGCAAGCCTCAAACTCAAACTTTCTATTTCAAACACTGACATTATGGACAACTCTATTTGGTTTTCATTAAATTTAAAATCCTGATGGCTGAGATAGCTGCACCATAGCCGTTATTTATATTTACAACGGTTATTCCGTTTGAACAACTTGCCAACATTGAATTTAAAGCCGCCTGGCCACCCTTTGCAACTCCATATCCAACATCGGTAGGAACTGCAATAACTGGTTGGGGTAATAAACCACCAACAACTGTGGGTAAAGCACCTTCAAAACCTGCTACTACAATTAGTATCTTAAAAGATTTTAATTCATCCGTTCTTTTTAATAATCGATGTACCCCAGACACACCTACATCACTAATTTTTAATGCCCGCACACCCATAAAAGCCAGTGTATAATATATTTCATTCACAATAAAAATATCAGAAGTTCCACCTGATATTATAGCAACATCAGGAGAATATTGTGGCTCATCAATAGATTTTAGTATAAATATACCTGATTCTTCATCGTAAAAAGAATTAGGAAACTGTTCCGACAGAAAAACAGCTTTGCTTTTTTGAAGTTTAGTAATAAGCGCATTTCTACCTTTCATTAAATGATTATTAGAAATATTCAATAAATCCTCAGTCGATTTTGAATAACCATAAATAACTTCGGGAAAGCCTGTTCGCTTTTCTCTGTCATAATCGATATTAAAGTTGCTCATATTCTTTATTTAAAACACTGTTTAACTTTCCTGAAATCAGACCCTCATCATCAATAATACATTGATTAAAACCAAGCTCTTTAATTAGTGGTAGAATCATAGACATATCTTTTTTCAATGCAGGTATTTGTAATACAGGAACTTCTATTCTGCACATATCATCATAATGTCTTGCTCTAACATTGTTATATCCAAAATCATTCAAAATAGCTTCGGCTTTTTCAATTTGGGCTAATTTAATTGGTGTAATTACTTTATTATAAGGTATACGTGAGCTCAAACATGGACTTGATGGTTTATCCCAGATATTAATTCCAAAATGTTTTGCAATTTCGCGTATGTTTTGTTTTGTAATTCCCAATTCAGCCAAAGGTGATTTAATCATATTTTCATCTGCTGCTTGCAACCCCGGCCTGTAATCACTATAATCGTCTTTATTTGTACCATTTAAAATCACAAATCCGGGATAATCTTTTTGTACTCTTCTTAAACTAGTATATAAATGTATTTTACAAAAATAACAGCGATTATAGGGATTTTTATTATATCGGGTGTCCGAAAGTTCTTTAGTATAAATCGTTTGTAGAATTATATCATGTGTTTTGGCAAAGTTTTGCGCCACTTCATAATCCTTTTGTTTCAAACTTTCACTTTTGGATATTACACCAACAGTTCTATTTTTACCCAAGAATTTCCTGGATAAAAAAAGTACAAGGGCAGAATCAATTCCTCCGGAAAATGCAGTAATTGTTCCGGGATATTTTTCAAACCAATTCTTTAGTTCTAAAGATAACTTTTCAAACATGATAATTTTGTATTACTGGTAACCTCTAAAAATCATTTTATCTGCACTACTCAAAATTTTTAAAACATTCATTTACAGTAGTAAAATCGAGTTTTAAAAATTTTGAAAGCCTTGATAAATTAATTTTTATAGAACACCTACTGTTTTAATTGTTTTGACAAACCGATAAATAGGAGATATACCGCACAAGCTACTAATACTAAAATTCCTGCTGCCGGCCATATTTCCATCGTATAACCAACTATAAAAGGGATAAATGCACCACCACTAATCGCCATCATCATCAGCCCGGATATTTCGTTGGAGCGTTCAGGTATTTTAGTTACGGCAATTGAAAAAAGAAGTGGAAATATATTAGATACACCTAAACTTACAATAAATATAATAATCCATGCACCAATGGCACTTGGAGTAAAAGCAAGAGCAATTAAAGAAACAATAGCCAGTATGGATGAACCAACTAAAAATCCACGTGGTGCTAATTTAGTCAACAATATAGCTCCTATAAATGTTCCTATCATTTTAGCAAAGAAATACATGGATTTACCATATTTTGCAGTCTCTGCATCTATTCCAATTTTAATTTCAAGGAAATTACCAATATTAGAGTTCATAGCAACATCAATTCCAACCACCACAAATATTCCCATTACCAACATCAAAATAAACTTATTGTTTAACAGTTTAAAGCAAGATGAGAAAGTAGCACGTTCACCATCATATTTTGTTTCGTCAACTTTAACAGACGCCAGCCATGCCCATGAAAGGATAGCAATAACACCGAAAAGATATAATCCATATCGCCATGAACCATCACCCGAGCCATCACCAAATAAATCTGCTAGCCTTGGACCAATTACTGCGGCTACAAAAGGGCCAATCATTGAACCAAGAGATTTAATAAACTGAGAAAAGCTCATAAAACTGGATGCTTTTTCGGAAGGTACAATATCTACCAATAACGGATTAGCAGAAACCTGTATAATTGTGTTACCAATACCCAACAAAGCAAATGCAACTAATATAACAGATAATGTATTGCCAAATACAGGAACAAAAAGTCCTACTGCTGTAATTAAAATCCCAACATTCAGTGCTTTCTTTTTCCCTACTTTATCTTGCCATATTCCAACCGGAACAGATAGTAAAAAATACCATATTAAAGCCACAAAAGGAATCAACTGGAGAACATATCTGGGTGTTTCTGAGCTCTGCTTTAACTCATCAACTCCTGTTCCTACCAAATCAACAAAACTCATGACAAAAAACGCCATAAGTACCGGAATAAAATACTTAATTTTATTGTTACTCATTTTAATTAGTTTTATATAAATACTGTTTTTTCAGACTTAAAATCAACAAACTTATGCTATATATTTTCGATAATACAAATTTCAATTAAAAATAAATTATATGCATCAAGCATTTTGCCTATTGTACATTAATTATTAACAGATAACTTAAATGGAAGGATTACATAAGCTTGTTTACGGTTAATAAACTTCATTTAACAAGCAAATAGGAATTTTGAACTTGAGTTTTACGATTAAAACACGTCCTTGTAATTTTAGTCCAACTTTATAAAAAATTATTGTAAAAAGCTTATATAAAAATCACTTTTTACAGAATGCCATTTCCTGACAAAATATTATTATAATAAAGGCTCAACATAAACATGTTGAGCCTTTATTTTTCATGCAAACACTATTTATTTCTTTTTACCTGAATTAGGAGTTTTTGGCTTTACCTCTTTTGTTTCAGAATAATAAATAATTACAGCTGACTTTGCAGCTGCAAGTACTTCTCTATTAACCTTCTCAGTTATATGACCACGATTCAAATCTTCAATTAAAATATAACCACTTATTAATAAAAGTTGTAATATTAAATTATTAATAATCGTGTCTTCACTATATCCGTAGGCAACATACAAACTTTTACAATCTTCGTAAAATTCATTTGAGAACTCCCTAATATTAGGCAAATTCATTAACTGCTCCCAACTTTCGCTATAACTATTTAATTCAATGTTTATATTTGTGGTTACCAGCAAAGGTGAAAACTCATGACTTTCCGGTACAGGGTAAAAACCTTTTAGATTTGACAAATCGACTTTGGTTTTCACATCATCAATACGTACAAAATTTGCTTTTCGCATTTGCTCTAATTGCCATAAGCGAAAATTGTAACGATCAATTTCAGGACTAATCCTATGACTGTTAAAAATATGGCTATAAACCTGATGAACTTTCTCCCTGACTTTTTGCCGATTTTGATGAATTTCAGGATTTTCAATTCGAACCTCTTGCATTAGTTTTTTTAACTCTTCAGCAGCTTTTTGCGGACCTGAAATTTCACGTCCTTTTTTACCTAAATCTGTTGATAATACACCAAAAACAATTTTTCCTCCTTTTCCATCACCATAATTACCTCGCAAAATATTCAACAAATGCTTTCTACCTTCTAATTGCAAATGTTCAGATATAAATGGTTGTCCGGATGGTGTACTTGCCAGTGCATCAAATATTGTATTGAAAAAATTTCTGGTTAAGTGAAAATTAATTTCATTTTCATTACTACTTGCATTTACATCAAAACGATTTTTAATTATATCAAACTTAATACCCGATACGGTATAAGAAAGTTCGTTCTCCACAAATGCCTGATTGGTAAATATTTGATTAACTACATCTTCAACATCAATCTTATCAATCATTTTGTATGATGAGCACAAATAGAAAACACCCGTTACCCTATCCTCTTCCCAATCAAGAATATCATCAATATAATTACCATGACTTTCAAGTACAGTAACAATATTTGAATTGTCAGGATATCTTAATAAGGTACGCTGAAAATGCGGATTATCTCCACTGGTTGCTTTCTCCTTACGTTCACCGTGCGAATCACGATAATACAGGAAGTTTTCAGGGTTATCAAAACGTGTAATACCTGCTTCTTCACGTGCGTAATTACTTGCTGTTAAAATAATGTCAATTTTAAAAGGCATATTAATATCACACAATCCGCTAATAGTGCTTCTTGAGTTTAAATCGGTAACATTACTATCAGAACTACTCTGAAACAATGAGTTGTAATATTTAATATAATCAGGATCAAAATCGGTTACTCTTGAAAAATCACCAACTTCTGTTCCTATTCCATAAATATTACCTTTTTTATCAGGGAAAATATGGAACATATCACCAGCAATTAGTTTAATTGAGCGAATATGCTTCAAGTCCTTCTTTAACCACTTGAGCATCATTGCTGCAAGCATTTCTGATTTCCCCACACCGCTATCACCATCTACATGCACTACAAAAATTCCACCATCATCTTCTTCAATTGCAAATAAAGAACCATGAATTGGAATCCCTCCCATATCTTTAACCTTCTCATTAATAAGCGTTAATCGTGGTTTTTTAACATTTCCAAAATAATCTGCTTTGCGGTCGAGTGGGCTAACCAATGTTGTTATTTTTCCATTTGGCCCATCTAAATCAAAATAACCTACTTTAGGGAAAGAAATTACTTTTTCAGGAGCACCCAAAAACTGGATAACATCAGGAACAAAATCTTTAATTTCCTCTAAACTAATCACATCAGTACCTAAAAGCTGGTAATTATCAGTCAGGTATTTTAAGTATGATTTTTGAAAAATAACTAATTCTTTGAATAAACCTTTATCAACAATTTTACAGCGATAATCCTGTGCATCAATATGCTCTACAAATTTCGACATTCGTCGTCCAAAAAACGCTGCTTTAGGTTTGATTGCCAAATGTTTAACATACTCATTTTCTGATGGATTTTTCAATGTTTTTGATTCTTTTATGCGCAAACTACGCAATTCAGATTCCTCTTTGGTTAAATCAATTTTATGATAGGCGTATTCACGTTTTTTTGCATCAGTAACTTTCCGTGTATGGAGCTGTACCGGTTGTTCTGCTGAAATAACACCACATTTAGTCATTAACTCCTTAATCCATCTTAATGAACCATTGTTATATGTCTCCAATACATTATTATTCATTTCAAAATCCTTATACAAGGTAATTCCGTGCTGTATCATTTCATTAGCGCCAGAATTTTGCAGCTTGTATTTTGCTTCGATAAACCGAACCAAGCTATGAGTATATTTATCGTAATATTCTGTTGCACGGGTTTTGTTAATGATACTGATAAACATTCTGCCTACATTTCGACTCTCAGTATGTAAATCATTTTGTGCAACTTTTACAAATTTCCGGTTATTTACCTCATCCAAAATAGCATTTATGTCATCACCTAAAATATTTAATATAAATCTGTTAACAATTAAACGCATTTCGTCATCATCAGTAGCTTTTAGTTGTTTATCATAAACTCGTAATCGATTATAAATTAAGTTTTCAAAATGATTTTTACGTTGCAGCAGATATATCCACAAGAGTTTATCCTCTAAAGTATTTTCTGTATTAAGAATCCTTTCTGATAAGGCACTTAGTATTAGCCCTGTACTTTCAGAAGATATTGATATATTATTATATTCATTGCTTAAGCGAATGTTTCTAACGAAACTTTCTAAGTAAATACTTAGGCCAAATTCAGAAATATTAATTTCGGTAAGTTCTTCAAACTGTTCAATAGTAGTTTGCAGTATTTCCTGTACTGATGGCTCAATCCCCCGATTTTCGAAAGGTAGATTAAAATGAATCATCAATTCACGAATATACTTTTTCAGAATCATATTTATGCCTTCAAGCTTTTGTTGGTCAGCTGCCACATCATTTGTAGCATTTAAGGCCATAATTTTAAACTTAGCATCAGAAAAAAGAATATCTTCAAGCTCAATTAAAATCTCTTTCATAATACTCAGCTCATCAACATAATCTAATGTGTAAGCATTGGGCTGATAGTCAAGCTTATTTTCAACAAATCTTAAAATACTTGCTTTACCATATCGTGCAAGTACTGTGTCAAAATCAAGATGACTAATTTGAGGGATTTTTTTATAAACCTGTGGTAGCAGATTCTCATATATTTTAGTAAATGCTTTACTTCTGATAAAAGCTCTAATATCAGTACAATCACCTATATTTTCATAAAATTCAAAAACCGAGTTTTGAGATTCACTTATTGAATTTATGTTTACACCACTTTGCTCAGGAAAAGAAAGATAAAGTGTATCTAACTTACTTATTTTTAAGCTATCAAGCTTTGTCCTTTCAATGTTTTTTATCAAGTAAAAATCATTGATGATATCATTTATAAATTCCTTATCGCTATTTATTACAAATACTTCATCCAGAATATTTTCAGTAGTTTTATCTTTGTATTCCGGCGAAATTCTTTTCCCATAATATTCAATCCAGTATTTAAAGAAAATTTCAAGTGCATTTTTAAAATCACTTTTAAAATCGTCATAGCTTTTTTCAGATCCTTCAAGATAATCACCTAAGGAGAAACGGATAAACCCTATTTGATATGGTATAATTGCTATTCCACGTTGCTCAGCCAGTTTTTTAGTAAATTTCTCTAATCCCTGAAAAGAGGCAAATTCAGTCAATTGTAAATTAAATAGAAAAGAACCGTCTGCATCAACAATTTTTGCATATTTTTCAAAAGCCTTTTCCTGAATTAATTCAGAAGCAACTTTTTTAGCCATAGATAAACGTTTATTTGACTCTTCTCTGAATATTTTGTTTACCCTAAAATCATTTATTGATTTCACTAATTGACTTTGATAATATTTAAAGAAAGGCTTTCCTTTATACTTGAAGTCATCAGGTAGCTTAAGTACCTCGAGTTTATCAAGAGCAAGCAATTCTTCTAGTAAAAAAATGTGCAAAGGACTTCCTTCAAAAGGCGTAAACCGTGTAATTTTCTTTCCAACTGTTTTTTTCGCCTTCTTATTTTGCTCATATTTATTTAACTCGTTTTTTATATTTTCTTCAATTCTTTTTCGCAAACTAAATGCCGATGCATTTTTAGCTAATCGGGTTTCTGCATTGTCTTTTAATTTTTTAGACAATTGTCCTGCTTCAATTACGTTTACTAACATATAAACAGAATTGGTATTGCATTTTTCAGCAGGATTTTGCTTACGGGCATAATCAATAACGTCCTTTTTTGCATGCGAAGCAATAAGCGAACCAAGTCTAATACCTGTTCCACCAAGATTTTTAGTAGTTGATAGAGATGTTACTATGCTAATATTCATATAACTACCAAGATTGTTAACAACATACCTTGATATAGAACGCCACTTTGGTTCCTCCGGGTCATCTGATTTTACCGCATCATTATATGCCTCATCTAAAAAAATGGTAATCTTACTTGTTCCTGCAAATTTCAGAAATTCCAATAAGGTTTCTTCATTAAAATCAGTAAAACCGGAAGGGTTAGAAGGATCATTAATAACAATGCTTAGGTTTTCACAAAAGCGATCCCAAAGACTACCGGTATCATCAAAAAGCTGAAAAGTACTTTTCATTCTTTGCAACTTTACCAATAATCGTTTAAAATCAATACGCCCTTGTATATTATTGCCTATTTCAAGATCAAAAGGGTTTAAATCAAAGCGATCTGGCGGAAATAAATCCTGATATTCCCATGATAAATCTTTATCATATAATATATAAGGTCGTAAACTTTTTTCTGTATGGAAAAGAATATCCCTGATAATCATTTGAACATCATCAGAAATTGAGGTTTTTTCTAAATTCGCTAAATCACTAATAAAACTCTTAATTACATTTTGTTCCTTTTGTGTTTTTTGATCATACTCATCTTTAATACCCAAATCAATAAGGAAATTATTAAAACGCCCTTTATTGTCAGATGTATTCTCAGACTTTATTAAATATTCCTTATACTTCTCTAAAAACAGGTTAATACCAAAATTCTTATGAAAGTGGTTTTTTAAAGTTCGGTTATAGTTTGTAGGTAAGATATCTAAAATGGTACGACACTGTGTTAAAATGTTGGTGTCAACCTCCTTTAATTTTCGTTGCAATAACCATTCTCCATAAGTTCTTATTTGGTTTCGCCCACCACCTTCATTAATTGTAGCAATATGAATATCAGTATTATTTGAATAAAAATATTGACGAGTACGTTCTTCAAACTCATGAATTAAATCAATATTTTGCTCTTTTAACTTTACAGGGTTTTTAGTTGTAATAATTAAATTGATATAATCAGCCAGTTTTGTTAAAGCATATTTGTCTTTAATAATTTGTTTGGCAAACTCATCAAACTTAAATAGCACAATATCCCGGTCAGGATCATTCGTTTTTTCTAACTGCTCTTTTTTAAGTTCAATAAGCTCTATTTCATAATCTCTAATTTTTTCTAATGCAAGTTTTTGAAATTTCTCAAGACTCGTAACCGTTATTTTGTCAAGGATAAGACGCAAATTCAACTGACTGTTTGCTAATGCACCCAGCTTTTTAGTATGTACTTTGTTTAGAATATTAATAATTCCGTTATGAATTGAAAATACTAATGAGGTATTTGTACTTTGCGATCCAATAGAATCATCAATAATAACTATTCTTGTAAGATATGGAAACCAACGCTCCTGGTTAAAAACATTTCGACGCATTGATTTCGCTCTTACCAAAAACACTTTTGAATAATCATACTTTATTTTATCAAATAGCTCATCAGGTGTTGTAAAATCAATTATTTGAACATTATGCTTACTAAAAACTTCTGTTGAAATTAACTTGATTGCCGTATCTGCACTTCCACCAACAACCGTACGTATAAACCCATTCAAACCCTTAAAGTTAACCGTGAGTTCAGTTTTGCTTAAAAAGTCTTTTCTTTCATCCGGAGTTGTATAGTGCGATGATTGTATCACCATTTGGTCAAGCACATTAAGAAAATAGTTCCATTGAGCTTCCTCTTCATTACCATTTACACCAATAACATCACGATATTTTTTAAGCTCACTCACCTTTTCACCCAGAAGTAACTTATACATATAATCCAACTGTTTTTTTGTAACAGGAGGCGTACCAACTGAATAATCATGGGCATTTAATATATTAAGTGTTTGCTTTTTCGCCTGTTCATCAACAGCCTCTGTATCAATCAGTGAAGTTAATTTATTTACAAATTCACGTTGCTTAGCCTGGTACTGAAATGCTTTTGAATCCTCGTGTGGGTATAGCATTATCGAGACATCAGTAAAACCAGGAATTGCTTCTTTTAATTCAAGAATATTACGCTCAATTTCTGCCTTTTGCTTTGCCGGATCAGTAGGTTGTTCATGACAAAGGCGTACAAATTGCCTAAGCTTATCAATAATGAAAGCAGGTAAGAAATTTTCTGCGTTTTCACCCAGTGAACTATATAGATTTATAAATTCCTGTGCATCAAGTCCTAAATCAGACAATGGTTTTCCTGTAATATGCATAATTACTACTATTTTAAAGAATACTTATTAGAAGCTCTATTAAATATAAAAATTAGACAAAGATAAATATTATTTTATTATCAATCATTTGCATTTAATAATATAATATGTTATTTTACGTGAATTAAAAGCGAATATGACATTATCATATCAAATAAATGATGAATATACAACATCAAAAACATTTATTATTTTCACTATACTCTTTTCCCTTGTCTATGTTCCATACCTCGAATTCCCCAACTTTCTTTTGCTGTACTTGCAAAAGTGAAAAACTCTATATAATATGCAGTAATCGTTTTGGATTAAATAAATCAGATAATTCTTTGCCAATTCATTTTTTTGCCAATTATAGTAAGCGAATCAATGCCTCTCGAAGTTCAGATTCTACCATAACTCCTTTTACACTTCCGTTAAGGCCAATTTTCAATTATTATAACCAGCCAAAACTGCGTCATTAATCACTGTTTTGGCTAGCTATACATCTACAAATAAAGAATCAATAGTTAATTCGTTTTGAACAGACTGCTTGCTGTATATGTTTTTGATCAAACCATAAGTTGTTATAAGTGTTATAAATACATTTTTTTTGGTTTTTGTATAAGTGATAAATGTATGAACTTTTTTTGCAAGATTAGCAGCATAGTTTTTATCTATTGTATATTCGGTATTATAAAATTTCATTTCGCATAGATTTATCACATTATCATCTCTGTCAATTAACAAATCTATTTGTGCACCGCCAGATGAGTTCTTTTTAATCCAACTACCATGTACAGCATTAATACCAGAAATTTTCAATGCTTCTTTAATTTGCTCAACATGTTTAATGCAAACTGTTTCAAAGCTGAAGCCAGACCATATTTTATATGATTGCTTTGCTTGCATTTTACTCCATATACTACTATTGGATGCTTTTGTTTTTTCAATAAACTTAATATAAAACAAGGAATATTCATCAGTTAAACGATAAAGCGAATCTTTACTTCCTTTATAAGCCAGATATTTCTCTGCAAATCCTGATTCTTCAAGTTCCAATAGAGTTTTAGTAAGTGTGCCACCTGATTTTATTTGGCTTTTTAATCCTAACTCAGATCTAGTTAATCCTTTACGAACAGAGGCAAGTGCCCTTATTATTGCTTCATGATTATCATGTTGCTTAAATAGGGAAACAAAGACATTCTTAAATTCTGTTCTTAAAAAGCCATCCTTTTTAAAACATAATCTATCAATGGTTTGCGAGACACTTTCGCCGACTAATACTTTTTCAAGATAATGAGGAATTCCGCCCAGAGCCATATATAATTGTAATATATCGTATCTGGAAAGTTTAACTTTATTATACTTTAGCAGTTGTTCGGTTTCAAACAAATTAAAAGGCAATAATTGAATTCTGTTTGTTATTCTATTGTGCAGCCCACCCGTACTTTTAATAATATTTTGTATCATGTACGATGCTGCCGATCCACAGATAACAACCACTAAATCATCTCTTTTTGAAGCATAAGTATTCCAGAAATTATCAAATGCCGGAAGAAAACCGGACTTGGGTGTATCTAACCAGGGAAATTCATCAATAAAAATTACTTTTTTCTTTTTCGACTTAAGCGTATTAATATATTGGCCTAACTGATAAAAAACTTCAAGCCAATCAGTAGCTTGTTTAAAATTGCTGTATTTTTCCTTAAGCTTTAAATGGAAGTTTTTAAGTTGTTGTTTTAGGCTGGCATTATGCATACCCGAAAACTCAAATTGAATATTGCTTTGATAAGCCCTTTGTACCAGGAAGGTTTTGCCAACTCTTCGTCGTCCATAAATTGCAATAAGCTCTGATCTATTACTCTGTAATGCATTCGACAAAACACTTAACTCTTCTTTTCTGCCTATTAATTTCCTCATATTTAATCGTTATAACCAGCCAAAAGTACTAATTATTACCTACATTTGGCTACTTATAAGCGTGTTTGTTTCTGACTTAAATTTTAATCATCATCATTCAACCGGTGGATAAAGTATTTTCAACAGTGTTTTGTTCGGTGGGTATTCTAAGTTTATCATTGCATTTCAAATTACTGCAATACAAACATAATCTGACAGTTAACTCCATCATGCATTAAACAGTATGCTATTTTTATTATTAAAAAAGCCTCACATTTCTGTAAAGCTTTAATTATCAAAGTGCCCAGAACAAGACTCGAACTTGCACGTCCTTTCGAACATATGCCCCTCAAGCATA
>JAOZNO010000621.1 GCA_029933755.1 Bacteroidales bacterium
AATGTAGATTTTCCTGCGCCATTTTTTCCCATTAGTGCAATGCGGTCTTTCTCGTTAACAACAAACGATACATCTTTAAAAAGTGTTGTACCTCCAAACTCTACGCCCAATCCATCTATTGAAATCATTCTTGCTTTTTTTAATCAGGGCGCAAAGATAATTAGACTTATGAGAAAGCAGGAAAAAAAGAAAGCTAAATTCTGACCTGATAATTTAATGGTTTATAAATACCTTCTCACAAATCTTTTTCACCCCTTTATAACGTATGGGTTTTTAATTTCTTTTATATAGGACATATAATAACCGTTAAACTTTGTTAAAATGGCAATATATGTAGCTATGTTGATCTAATAGCAAAGTCTATTTATAAATAAGTTTATAAAACTTATGAACAGTGTATAGGCTTTTGATAGATTGTTTGTACTTTTGATATGTATATAAAGTGTATCAATAAAGTCATCGAATGACTGTTTATATGAAAACACGACTTTATGGATAGGAGTGGAGGAATAAATAAAATTACTGGTGTTTTTTGCATGATTAGTCGGTGTGCGACTTAATAATTAACTAAAAAAGAAATTATTTAAAGAAATAATATGCCTTTAAGTTGGAATGAAATTAAACAGAGATCTATAAAGTTCTCAAAAGAGTGGGAAGATGAAACAAAGGAAAATGCAGAAGCTAAATCGTTTTGGAACGATTTTTTTAATGTATTTGGTATTGGCCGACGTAGACTTGCAAGTTTTGAAGAGCCTGTAAAAAAGCTAGGCAATAAGCAAGGCTTTATTGACTTGTTTTGGAAAGGAAATTTAATTGTTGAACATAAATCAAAAGGTAAAGACCTTGATAAAGCATATCAGCAAGCTATTGATTATTTTCCCGGAATAAAAGAACAGGAATTACCAAAATATATACTGGTTTCAGACTTTGATAGGTTTCGTTTATATGATTTAGATGAAGATAAGCATTATGAATTTTTGTTAGGTGAATTACATAAAAATATTAAGCTTTTTGGTTTTATAGCCGGATATCAGAAAATTACGATTAGAGAGGAAGACCCAATAAATATTAAGGCAGCTGAAAAAATGGGTAAGCTGCATGATATGCTTAAAGAAATTGGATATGATGGTCATGAGTTAGAAATATATTTGGTGCGCTTACTATTTATGTTGTTTGCTGATGATACAAGTATTTTTGAAAAAGATATTTTTTGGGATTTTTTAGAAAATCATACTGCAGAAGATGGCAGTGATTTAGCTGCTAAACTAGCTCAGTTATTTCAAGCATTAAACCGACCAGATAATAAACGATTAAAAAACTTAGATGAAATCTACACCCAATTTCCTTATATAAATGGGAAATTGTTTGAGGAAAATATAAGTGTTGCAGCTTTTGACAGTAAAATGCGTGAAATCCTGATTGATAGTTGTGGTTTAGATTGGGGTTTAATATCGCCTGCAATATTTGGCTCGTTGTTTCAAAGTATAATGGATAAAACCGCCAGAAGAAATTTAGGTGCTCATTATACAAGTGAAAAAAATATTATGAAGCTTATTAAGCCTTTATTCCTTGATGAACTTTGGGCAGAGTTTGAAAAGATAAAAGGCAATTCTAAAAAGCTTGCTGTATTCCATAAAAAGCTTGGAGATTTAAAGTTTCTTGACCCTGCTTGTGGTTCGGGTAATTTTTTAATAATAACTTATCGTGAGCTTAGATTGTTAGAATTGGCAATACTTGAAGTAACATATAAAAACCAACAAATAACAAATATTGAACAAGTTATTTGGATGGATATTGACCAATTTTACGGAATTGAAATTGATGAGTGGGCATCAAGAATTGCAGAAGTTGGTATGTGGTTAATTGACCACCAAATGAATATGAGAATTTCGGAGAAATTCGGGAATTATTTTACTAGGATACCTTTAAAAAAGTTTGTAAGCATAACACACGGAAATGCTTTACAGTTAGATTGGAATAGTTTGATTTATGGTAGTTATCAGTATGTTACTGCTGATGAACTTAATATTAATATAATATCAGAACCGATAACTCACTTTGATACCTTAAACGTAAAAGCAAAAAAAATAAACATTATTGATGAAAATAAATTTCAAGAGAAAGATATAAAGCATAAAACCAAATTTGATTACATTTTGGGCAATCCTCCATTTATTGGAAAAAGTTTACAAACAAAAGAACAAAAAGAAGATTTAAAATTTGCTACCAAAGGATTAAAAGGAGCGAGTGTATTAGATTATGTTGCATGTTGGTATTTAAAAGCTGCTGAATATATACAAGAAACTAAAATAAAAGCAGCCTTTGTTTCTACAAACTCTATTGCACAAGGCGAACAAGTTGGTATTCTTTGGAATGAAATGTTTTTAAAATATAAGATAAAAATTCATTTTGCACATAGAACTTTTCGTTGGGATAATGAAGCTAAAGCAAATGCAGCAGTACATGTTGTAATAATTGGGTTTGCAAATTTCGATGTTCAAAATAAATCACTCTACGATTATGAAGACATTAAATCAGAAGCACATGAGATAAAAGTTAAAAATATTAATCCTTACTTAATCGAGGGAAATGATATAGTAGTTTTAAAACAACGTAAAAGTATTTGCAATGCAAATCCAATTTCATTTGGCAGTATGCCAAATGATGGTGGTCATTTACTTTTTACGAATGATGAGAAAATAGAATTTTTGCAAAAAGAACCACTTGCTGAACCTTTTATTAGATCAGTGTTAAGTGCCAGAGAGTTTTTAAATAATCAAATGCGTTGGTGTTTATGGCTTACTCAAATTACACCAAGTGAAATAAGGAAGTTAAAAGAAGTTAGTAAAAGAGTAGAACTTGTTAAGGAGCATAGAGAAAGTAGTACAAGAGAAGCAACTAAAAGATTAGCACAATTTCCAACATTATTTGGTGAAAACAGACAACCAAGTACTGATTATATCTTAATACCTAGACATTCATCTGAAAATAGAAAATATATACCATTTGGTTTTTTCTCAAAGGATTATATTGCTAGTGATAGTTGTTCTGTTGTTACTAATGCAAAACTTTTAGACTTTGGTTTAATGACTTCTGAAATGCATATGACGTGGGTTAAATATACGTGTGGAAGAATTAAAAGTGATTATAGATATTCTAATGAAGTGGTTTATAATAATTACCCATTTCCAAAGGAAATAAAAGACAAGCAAAAAGAAAAAGTTGAAAAAGCTGCACAGTTGGTTTTAGATGTAAGAGAAAAATACCCGGATAGTAGCCTTGCTGATTTATACGACCCTTTAGCTATGCCACCTGATTTAGTTAAAGCACACCAACAA
>JAOZNO010000622.1 GCA_029933755.1 Bacteroidales bacterium
CCCGTACAGCCTTTTTTGGCTTAGGTTTGGAATAGTGTATGTTTTTTATATATCAGCATTTTGAATTTCTTACAAGTGGTTAGTATACTGATGATTAGTGATTGAGAATATTGATAATTCATTTTAATTACAAGTTACTAACTTTCTAATTACCTGTTAATTAATACAGACTGCTTAGCTTTCATTATGTCCGATATATTAAGCCTGAGCCAAAAAAAATGGATAATGATTAATAAGGGATTTTTGTAATTTCCAGACCGGTATCTCTCAAATAATCATCAATTTCAAACAACATATCTTCATCATCTTTCTCGTAATACCAATCTACAATAACTTCACCTCCATTATTAACATATTCCCGTAAAATAAATAACATATCAAAAATACATCTGGAGGCACTGGTATTAAAATAGCTTAGTCTTATTTCAAAAAAGATTGTTTTTTTTACAGTATCAATATACTCATACAGCCAATCATAAAGCGGTTGAAAAAATCCTAATGGATCTTCAAGGTAGGCTTCTCCTGAAATTGTGCACTTACCCTTTGCAGCAATAAATTCTACCGTTGGAGTAGAAAAAGTCTTTTTTTCGCCCTCAATGATTAAATCTTCCATAGTAATACTTGTTTTATGATTACGAATATTGGTATAAATTTACGGAATTTCTAATCATAATCCAAAATACCTGTTTATACTCTACTTAAAATAGCTTATTACATGTCTTTAAATTTACATAAGTTACCAGGGTATATATATTCAATTTTTTAAATTATTTGAGGCGGATTAATGGATTGTTCAAGGATATTCTTTTGATGGCATTGTTTTTGCAAATTCAAACAAAACGTTACAATTATGCCATACAGAAGATTACCAAATACGGATTCAGCCAGGATAAGGGCAATGAAATCTGCCCTTGACAAAGGGAAGAGCCTACATCCTTTTAAATTAGCCTATTCACAGGCTACTTATGTTAAATTAAAGGCTTTTTTGCCTATTTTTGAAAAAATGGTTAATGAACAGCGTATTGCCACACAGTTACAGGCAAAAAACAACAAACTATATTTAAAGTTTGCTAAAAAATCCCAAATGTATTTATCACATTTTGTGCAGGTTCTTAACTTTTCTATTTTAAGAGAAGAACTTCCGGGAAATATAAGAGCTTTGTATGGTTTAAAAACAAATGATAAAAAAGTTCCGTCATTAAACACTGAGGATGAAATAATAAATACAGGAAAAATTATTATTGAGGGTGAAGAAAAAAGAACTCGCCGTGGTGGAACTCCTTTACTTAATCCCAAAATATCTATGGTTAAAATGCATTATGAAAAATTTATTGATGCATGTTATAATCAAAAAGTTTTACGGGATAACTCGTCTCGTGCCCAAATGAAAGTAGCTTCATTAAGAACCAAAGCGGATAATATTATTCTTGATATATGGAATGATACTGAAAAATTTTACGAGTCATACCTACCAGAGGAAAAGAGGGTAAATAGCGTAAAATATGGGCTGGTTTATGTTTACCGAAAAAATGAAGCCATTAAAATAAACTCAATTCTTCAATTAAGTGCATAATATTTAGCTAATTCAGACGTTTCATTCTATCAAGTATACCTCATAATTTGGAATAGTCAATAAAAAAATTTATTTTAACACAAATTTTATAAACCTTAAAAGCAGAAATTATGCGTAAAACAATTAAAAAATTAATTATCAATAGCTTAGCATTATTTGTTTTAATGATGTTTAGTTCATCATCATTTGGGCAGACAATAGTTGGTAAATGGAAAACTATTGATGACGAAACGGGTGAAGAAAAGTCGATTGTGCAAATTTGGAAAGCAAAAGATAATCTGTACTACGGAAAGATTATGAAATTATTTGATGAAACAAAACAAGATAATATTTGTGATGTATGTGATGAAGATGATCCAAGGTACAATAAAAAAGTAGTTGGGATGAAAATTATTATGGAAATGGAAAAAACGGGTGCTAATGAATGGACAGAGGGTACTATTCTTGACCCCAATAATGGTAAAGTTTATAAATGTAAAATATCGCTTGACGGAAAAAATTTAGCGGTAAGAGGCTTTATTGGATTTTCATTGATTGGTCGTACACAAACTTGGTTGCCTGCAAAATAGTGCCTGGCATAAAAACCATTGATAGTATACAGTTAGTGGCAAACAATTTTGCATTCTACTGACTTATAAAAAAGACAGTCATAAATTCGCAGATAAACGAACGGTTTATCTATGAGTTTATGGCTTTTTTGATGTATAAGTAGGTTCTGATTTTCAAGAAATTTTGATATTAATTTATCATTTGGTTTTAAATTCATTATCTTTATCTATAAATATAAATTTTATTGATATGGAAACTAAATTTAAAAATTCCCATTACGAAGTAATGAACAAAGATCCTAAAAATTGGAAAGGAATTTTTTATGTGAATAGGAAAGATTCCAGAGTGTTGGTTCCTAAAATTACACCTATGACAGGATGGACTTTAAATTTTGGAAATAAATATACTTATATCAGTATAATTGCTATTATTCTGATACTTGTTGCTTCTAAATATTTATTTTAATCCTTTTTTCGACGGTAAATCATTGAACCATTATATTAAGCCGATCCTTTAAAATAGAAACAAGCATTACAGAGAATATGATTGATTTAGATGTTTTTTGCATATAAATTAATGAACTCTATAAGTTCTTTTAGTAAATTAATAAAACAAATGAATAGTTCTTATAAAAAATATACAACAAGTCTTTTTCTTGCTTTTGCACTTACAATGAGTACAATTACGATACAGGCTCAACAATTTAGAGGTGGTTTATTGGGCGGTTTAAGCACGAACCAAATTGATGGTGATACACAAAAAGGATATAATAAACTAGGCCTATTTTCCGGTGTTTTTGTTGAAACAAATTTTACCAAAGTTGTTGGGGCAAAAGTTGAGCTTTATTACATTGGCAAAGGTGCAAAACAGAACATTGGTGGCGTAGAAGTTTTTAAAACAAAATTAAATTATGTAGAAATGCCTTTTTTGCTCAAACTTGAACCAATCCAAAAAATCGTTCTTGATGTTGGAATTGCTGTTTCTTATCTAATATCGGTTCGCCAGTTTGAATATGGTGAAGAAATACCGTCATCCTTAATCGACCTTCATAATTTTGATTATAGCGCAATTATTTCAGGGAGTTATTATTTTAATGATAATTGGGCATTTAATGCACGTTTTGATTACAGCATAGTTCCTATTAAGAGAGACCATAACTGGTATAATTCAAATTTTAGTTTTGGTTTCCTCTATCTGTTTAATTAAAA
>JAOZNO010000623.1 GCA_029933755.1 Bacteroidales bacterium
TAATTTTATTTTAATTTTGGCGTTTATAATACAATTTGGTATTTTAATATATTTTAGATTATCAAATTAATTATTATTCCTGACAGGGTTTGTTAATTAGCTGTATAACAACTAGATATTTTTTAGTATTATACAAATATAACCCTGTCAGGGGTTTTAACCATTTAACAAAATATTCGTATGAAATCATTATCTGTAATTGTATTTTTAGTTGTTTTTAGTTTTTCAGTATTTGCGCAAATTATTGAAAATCCAAACTTCGCAATGGCTAGTCACCCGATGAAGGTTACCAAAGTGGAATATCTTGAATTAAGTACTTTAATTGAACTTAGTATTGAAAACCAGTCACCAACCGGTGCATTTTGTGCCGATAAAAACATATTTGTACAGGATGTAATAAGTGGGTTGAAATTTCAGCTTATTTCATCAAAAGGGATTCCTGTTTGTCCGGCAAGCTACCAATTTAAACAGGTAGGAGAGCTGCTCACATTTCAGTTGTATTTCCCTAAAATAAGCCCTGTAATTAAGTATCTAACTTTAGTTGAAGATTGTAATAGCAATTGTTTTTCTGTAGTGGGTATTATTTTGGATAATGAGTTCAATAATGAAATTAATCTGGGCTATGAATATTATACAAAGGGTAAACTTGATTTTGCTGTGGCAGCTTTTCAACAGGCAATTGAAAATCATCCGGACTATTCTTTCAGTTTTTTGTATCTAAATGTAATTCAGACATATATTGAGATTGGTGATGTTGATAATGCCAAAAAATGGTATAATAAGCTGAATAATGGCCTGTTTACCGATAAAAAACAAGTATTAGACAGGCTTAAACAGCAGCCATATTACAAGCAATTGATTTTTTAGTTAACTTTGTAGTTATATTATGGAATTTGATTGGGACGAAAACAAAAATAATTCGAATAAAGAAAAGCATGGAATTTCTTTTGAAGAAGCTAAAGGAGTATTTAATGATGATCAGAGAATAACGTATGAGGATTCTCGAAATGACTATGGAGAAGTTCGATTTATTATGATAGGCTACATATTTTAAGGTATGATATCAGTAGTATATACTATACGAGGACTTGCATACCGGATTATTTCAACAAGACCTGCAAACAGAAAAGAGCGAAAAAAATATAATAAATAAGCTATGAGTATTGTAAATCAAATATTTGTTGATACCTTAAATGAAAAAGTTTCCAAAGAGAAAGTAGAAGCTATTCTTGAAAAATTTTATAAACGTAATATTACTTGGTGCGATATTACTGAACTTGAAAAATTAGATGTGAAAGTACCAATAGAATTTGAAATAATTGCTGATGAAAATATTGCTTATGATGAAGACAATCCACCAATTACTGATGAGGATATAAAATCAGGTAAAATTAAATTTGTTGAAAATACAGCAAAAATTGATATGATTAATTATTTGTGGCTATCTGATACTATGCCCGAAAATATGAATGTTAGTGAAAAAGTTAATAAAATAATTGAATTATATATAGAGATTTATTTAAATACTCAAAAAGCAATGAACATAAAATTAAGCAAAACTAAAAACAAAACCACTGTTTAATTGACCATAATTCCACAACATCTTAAATTATTATTTGAGCAAGAGTTACTCCAAGAACTCTCCTTGCTCGAAGCTGTTTGCTTTTCAGCCAATAGTACCTTGTTAAAATCGGGTGCTTACATCAAAGTAATCCCAATTGTACTTAAAGGACGAGTTAAGGTAATTAGAAAAGATGATTCTGATAAAGAAATTCTTTTGTACCATATTGAGCCAAACGAAAGCTGTATTCTTTCAATAACTTCAGCAGTTAATGATAAAAAGAGTAGGGTAGATGCTGTAACTGAGGAAGATTCAGAAATTATTATTGTTCCTGCACAAAAAGTAAAGGAATGGATGGAGAAATACTCAGGATGGAGAAAATTCCTAATGCAGTTGTATCATGAGCGACTTACAGAATTGTTAAGTATTGTTGATGAAGTGGCTTTTAAAAATATGGATTTTCGTTTGATTGAACGACTAAAAGAAAAACAAAAGCCAAACACAGATGAAATTGAAATAACTCATCAAAAATTGGCTGATGAACTGGGTACTGCGCGTGAAGTAGTTTCTCGGTTGCTTAAAAAACTGGAAAAAGAAGAAAAAATTAAACTTTTACGTGGAAAAATAAAAATAATTGCTCCTTTGTAACTTATGTCACCGTTATTTAGATTCAAACTAAATAGTTTTGTCTCATTATTAATTATAAATAAATAAAATACTATGAAATGTAATGTTGGCAAAACAGACAAAATTATCAGAATTGTATTAGGAGTTGTAATTGGAGCTCTTGGTTATTATTATCAATCATGGTGGGGCTTAGTTGCCATAGTGCCTATTGGTACAGCCTTGGTTAATTTTTGTGCTCTTTATCCGTTGGTTGGTGTAAATACTTGTGCAAAAAAAGAGTAGTGTCAAGTCAAATATCAAAGTTTGAGTAAGAGGTTAACCTTTAAGCGATTCTAATCGCTAAAAGGTTGGTTATAGTATACTTTTTAGCGGTTTTCATCCGCTTAAAAGTTAATATGCCACCTGAAAACATCAGGTTTGACTTAACACTAGAAGAAAACTATTGCTATATTGCTAAATTGTTTATTTGGGATAATATGTCAGTATTACAATTTAGCAATATCAGTTTAATAAATATCTTAAATTAATTCCCAGGCAATACTTTTTATGGCTTCACTATTTGTATTTATTCAATTTTTAGGACTTACTATTATTTTCTTAACTGATTCTGCTTTTAGTAAGAATTATTTTCTTTTGATTGTAGAAATTTCAGGCATTCTATTGGGGTTCTGGGCAATTATTACAATGAAATTAGATAATTTGCGGATTTATCCTGATTTAAAAGAAAATGCAAAACTTGTAGTATCAGGACCTTACAAAATAGTTAGGCATCCTATGTATCTTGCTATAATTTTAACAATTACCCCACTAACCATAGAATATTTTAGCTGGTTGCGATTTGTTGTAAGTTTAATAATATTAATCGATCTTCTTTTTAAACTAAATTACGAAGAACAATTACTTCTTAATAACTTTATGAATTATAAAACTTATAGCAAAAAAACATATCGGCTCTTTCCGTTTATTTATTAATCTTGTGATAAGATTTTCTGTTCAGAGATATTTGAATATTTTTGTACTTTAAAAATAATGAGCTTGTTCTGAGAGTCATCATTTTAAAGATGTAGCCACTAATCTGTATGGCTATGGTTCAGATGTTCTGTGATACTAATAATTATTCGTTTTGTGCTAATTGACAG
>JAOZNO010000624.1 GCA_029933755.1 Bacteroidales bacterium
GAACATTTAAACCATAGCCTTATCAATCACTAATGAACAGTATACTAATTACTTGCCAAACATAAGCAATACGGATATTAAAAATATCCCAGAATATCTAAACTAAAGCCACTATCATCAACAAGAGATTCGTAATCAGTGATACAGTCCACTTACTGCAGACATATTCCTTTACTTTTTTTCATAATATTAAAATTTCAGATTTCTATTTTGAGGGTAAACCAGTTCTCGGGTGTATTAAAAATGTAGCTAATTTCAAGTATCATATGCCACATTCTGTATATGTTCATATTTTTAGCTAGTTCTAATTTTTATTGACTACTGGGAATCAAATTCAACATATTAGTCAAAAAGTTGGGTTAATTCAAATAAGTTTTTGTAAATTTACTGACTAAGAAACAAGTAAAATAAGAATTTCAACTTTTAAGAGGGGGCTGAGAGGAGCATAAAGGAGGACTCTAAGAAAATTTTTAATAATGTTTGACTTTTTATTTGTAAGGCGTAATGCGCCCCGATGGTTAATTTTGATTATTGATGTTTGCATCAGTTTCACATCAATTATTACCGCCTATTTTTTGCGATTCAACTTTAATCTTCCTGAGGCATATTTTGATTCTGAAAACCTTAATTCATTTTACTGGGTAATTCCTATGGTTTTACTGGTGCGACTAATTAGTTTTTTAATTAGCAGAACCTATGCCGGAATTGTAAGATATACAGGAACTAAAGATGCAGGAAGAATCTTTATTGTAATTCTGTTCGGCAGCCTTTTCCTGGGCTTTAGTAATTATATTAGCTTCAAGTATAACGGTATTTACCTAATTCCTTTTTCAGTAATAGGAATTGATTTTCTGACCAATATTTTCATAATGACCTTCTCAAGGCTTTTTGTTAAGACGGTTTATATGGAATATATTGCTAAATCAAAGCAAAAAGAAAACGTTCTGATATTTGGTATAAATGACCTTGCTATTATTACCAAACGTACTATGTTAAAAGATGTGGATTCCAAGTTTAAGGTAATTGCATTTATTGATTATACAAATGTTCATAAAGGACAAAAACTTGATGGATTAAGTATATATGGTATAAATATGCTTGAGTCTGTTTTGTTAAAACATAAAATAAGTACTATGATTTTTGCAGATAAGAATGTTCTTGCAAAAATTAAGGAAAAAGCACTTGCTGCATGTATAAATAATAATATCAGGATACTAACCCTGCCCGATGTTAATCATTGGATAAATGGTGAACTAAGTATCAAACAAATAAGACAAGTAAAAATTGATGATTTATTAGAACGTGCTCCTATAAAACTTGATGACGCACAAATTAAGAGAGACACCATTAACAAAACCATACTTGTTACAGGAGCAGCAGGATCAATCGGAAGTGAAATTGTAAGACAATTACTAAGATTTAATCCAAACAAAATAGTTGTTTTTGATCAGGCAGAATCTCCTTTGTATGATTTGGAGCTTGAATTAAAAGAAAAATACCGTTTTGATAAAATAAATGTAATAATTGGAAATATCACTGATAAGTACAGGTTAGAAAAGGTTTTTAAAACCTGTCGCCCTTCTATTATATATCATGCTGCTGCTTACAAACATGTACCAATGATGGAAAACAATCCGGCAGAAGCAGTAAGAGCAAATGTTTTGGGTACAAAAACACTGGCTGACCTAGCTATGAAATACCATGTAAAGAAGTTTGTCATGGTTTCTACCGACAAGGCAGTAAAGCCAACAAATGTAATGGGAGCCTCAAAACGAATTGCAGAAATATATACGCAAAGTTTAAATCAATTTAATGAAACAAAGTTTATCACTACACGATTTGGTAATGTATTGGGATCAAATGGTTCTGTAATAAACCGGTTTAGAAATCAGATTGAAAAAGGTGGCCCGGTAACCGTAACCCATCCTGATATTACACGCTTTTTCATGACAATTCCCGAAGCATGCCAATTGGTATTAGAAGCCGGGGCTATGGCTGCAGGTGGTGAAATATTTGTTTTTGATATGGGTAAATCAGTAAAGATAATTGATTTGGCCAAAAATATGATTAAATTATCAGGACTTGAATTGGGCATTGATATTGAGATAAGTATTACAGGTTTACGACCCGGTGAAAAATTATATGAAGAGTTGCTAAACGATAAAGAAAACACACTTACAACCCACCATCCTCAAATAATGATTGGAAAAGTAATCACTTTTGACCATTTTGAGATTAAAACACTTATTAAAAAGTTAATAAAAATTGGTCAGGGAACAGATAATTTCCTAATTGTGAAAGCTATGAAAGAAATTGTCACTGATTTTATCAGCCAAAATTCTGTTTATAGCGAATTAGACTTTCAGGAGAATATAGAAAAAGAGCCTGCTAAAAAAACGAATGGCCATAAAGTTAAAAGTCTTGAATCAAATTATTTAAAAGGAAATCAAAAAACCTGGGTAAATTAAAAATATCCTGAACTTTAAAAGTAATTATCTGCTATAATAACTTTTTTGACGATATAGACTATAAGCAAGCTTTACGCTTACTACATGATTCCTGACTTCGGGAACATTTTGTCCTTCAAAAACACTTCTCAGACCACGTGCGTATCTTAGGTCTATAAATATTTCTTTCCACATAACTCCTCCTCCAATTGAAACACTTGCATCAATCTTGCTAAATGAATAGGGAAAGAAAGGAGATGAATCTATTTCAACACCATTTTGAAAAGTATGTACCTCATTTTTACTTGAAACTAAATAAGATAACGAGATGCCACCGGTAAGGTAATAATTTACCCGACTACGATAACGGGGGTTTTTCCGGGACCTATTTTTTTTTCCAAAATTCGATTTTGCTCCTAAGCCGGGTTTACTACTAAAGTTTGCTTTAATCATAAGAGGTAAAGTGAAATAATCTAAATCACTATCAACATTTACTTTAGTATCAAACCTCGGTTCAAAAGAATATACTGCTCCCTTTTGCTCAAATGAAGGCTCTACAAGTAATGACATTGTTTGATTAATTTCTGCCTCATAAAAAAAGCCGAGTGCCATACCAATTTTAGGAAAGTCGGTAGTTACAAAGTCGTCTCCTACATGATTTGAGGCAATTACACCACCAGACAAGCCAAACCTGTACTGTGCAGCTACAGGCTTAAAAACGGCTAAAAGCATGATTAAACTAACTAATACCTTATACTTTTTAAACATAATTGTACTCCGATTAGGTGCTGTTTTGATGTTAGCAATATTTCTTAAGCAATTAGCCTGATTAATTCATAAACTTATTAGATGTTTTACTAATTGTCTGTAAATAT
>JAOZNO010000625.1 GCA_029933755.1 Bacteroidales bacterium
AAAACCCGCTTAGCGGCTGAATGCAGGAAATCACACTTTTCGGAGCAGACTCAATGTTAATTTATTAAAGATCCAGGTTTTGCAACTTTGCGGCTTTGCGAGAAATGAAAATTTAACCAAGTATTAATAATACGAACAATTACTAAAACTAACATTATGGGAAACACATTACGAATAGAAAGAGCAAAAAAAAGAATTAGCCAAAAAGAATTGGCCGATGCAGTTAAGGTATCACAACAAAGCATCTATTTAATTGAAAATGGACTAATGATGCCAAAATTAACCATGGCATATAAAATTGCAGTTTTTTTTAATTTAAAGGTTGAAGAATTGTTTCACAATAACTAAATAGAGTGTATCTATTATGTCAGTTTTTTTGTAATAATTTATTTTTTACATTCTGTTAAAAGTCAGCAGTTCTCAGTACTCAGTTGGCAACTTCCTGTAGTACAGCATCTTTTCTGTCTACTTAGAACTGCGTACTCTTTAATAAATTAACAAGAAACCTTAATAAATGAATATTCTCAACTTTATAGACACGCACTAAATAGAGTTTGTCCATAAAGTGTGCTTTTCCCGGAAACTTACCAATGCCTGTTCCGCCTTAGCGGAATCTTAAAGACTTTGCATGTTGAGTACTAACTTAGTAAGTTTTTTGAACTTGCGAAGTTTTTCTAAAATGTCAACTTTATAGGACACGCACTAAATAGTAATTGCACGAAAACTTAGTACAAAGAATCTTGGTATAAAAAACACTGGTACTTTATGCCTATGGACTTACCACCTTTAGTACTACTTATAAACAGGACTATTTTTTAAACTTTCAGTACTTTATCATCTTTTTCAATGTGTTTTTAGCTAATACCTTTGTTCTGGAATTAAAACTTCAACAAAAATAAAATCATGAAAGGTTTAGGAATATATAAAATAATACTTGTTGACGATCAGCCAATATTTCGTGAGGGATTAAGGCTGTATTTGGAAAATGAATTAGGGCACACTGTAATTGCAGAGGCCAGTAATGGTAAGGAGTTTCTTAAGCTGAAAAATATCCACAAGGCAGATATTGTTATTATGGATATTGAAATGCCTGAAATGAATGGGCTTGAAGCATCAAAAATAGTATTGGACAAATACAGTAATTTGAAAATAATTGCCATTACCATGTATCAGGATAAAGTTTATTTAAGAGATTTAATTGAAAGAGGTATAAAGGGTTTTATCCATAAATCTGCTGCTTTTGATAATGTAAATGAAGTAATGGATATGGTTTATAAAAATCAATTTAGTTTTCCTGAAAACATTATGGTAGAATAACTAATTATAATTAATGTTACTGTTCAGTATGCTTATAAGCATCACAAACAATTATATGCCACAGATTAAAAAAAAACAATTTTATTGACTTTCACAGAAAAACAAGCAAAGCTTGTTTTAGAATCTGTGAACGGCTTCAGCCCTCAACGCAGTTAATCTGTAGCATTTTTTTGACAACTAGGTGGCTGAGTAGTTACTAATTAAAAACATCATAAACCAAATATTAATGAAAAATTAAAATCATGAACTGGAAAGACTTAAAATTAGGAAAAAAATTCTTTATTTCTTTTGGATTAATCATCGTTCTACTTGTTGTTGTTGCTTTTTGGTCAATTAACGGAATTGGTAGTATAGTGGGTAATGCCGAAGAAGTAATAGAAGGTAATAAACTTAGAACAGAACTGGAGCATAAATATGTTGAACACCTCCAATGGGCATCAGATGTTTGTGCATTATTAACAGACGATCATGTTACAAAACTCAATGTTCAAACCAATCCACACCAATGTGCTTTTGGAAAATGGTATTATGGAGAGGGTAGAAAACATGCTGAAACACTTGCTCCTGAATTGAAAATACTTTTTGACCAAATTGAAGAACCTCATAATCATTTACATGAAACTGCTGTTAAAATTGACAAAGTTTTTTATCAGGCTGATGTTGCTTTAAATGCCCACCTTAGAGAAGCAAAAAGTGATCATTTAATATGGGAGCATTCAATTAAAGATGCATTATTGCAGAAAAAAAATGCACTTAATGTTCAAATAGACCCCCATAAATGTGAGTTTGGTGTTTGGTTAAGTTCAAACGAGGTTGTTAAAATGAGAAACAACAATGCTGAATTTGATAAACTGATAAAAGAAGTTGAAGAACCACATAAAAAACTACATTCAAGTGCAGTACAAATCAACAATTACCTAGCCCAAGGAAATTTTGCTTCTGCATACACATATTTTAATAAAAACACAAATGTTTATGCCATTGAAACTTTAGATAATATTGATGAAGTTGTAAAATGGAATGATAACAACTTGGCAGGAATGCTTAAAGCCAATGACATTTATAATACAGAAACAATGGTACATTTAGCACAGGTTGGTGATTTATTTGATAAAATTATTGAAAATTCAAAGAATTATATTCTTACTGATGCTGTTATGCTAAAACAGGCTGATAATACACGCACAGGTGTTGTTATTTTTAGCATAATTGCTTCTTTAATTGCCATTATTATGGCCTTGGTAATTACAAAAGGCATTGTAAATCCAATAAAAAAAGGAGTAGATTTCGCTACGGAAATCTCTAAAGGTAATTTATTGGCAACTATTGATGTTGATCAGAAAGATGAAGTAGGACAATTAGCAGAATCATTAAATACAATGGTTGAAAAGCTTAAAAACATAATGGCAAATGTACAAACTGGTTCTGAACAAATTGCTGCTGCCAGCGAAGAATCTAGCTCATCATCGCAGGAAATGTCAGAAGGAGCAAATGAGCAAGCCTCATCTCTTGAAGAGGTTTCGGCAACCATGGAAGAAATGACTGCTAATATGCAACAAAGCTCATCAAACTCGCAACAAACTGAACAAATTGCACTAAAAGCAGCCAAGGATATAAAAATTGGAAGCAAAGCGGTAACCGATACCGTTGAATCAATGAAAATAATTGCTGATAAAATTTCTATAATTACTGACATTGCCAATCAAACAAATATGCTGGCTTTAAACGCAGCAGTAGAAGCTGCCCGGGCTGGTAAAAAAGGAAAAGGCTTTGCAGTAGTTGCCACCGAAGTGAAACAACTTGCCGAAAGAAGCGCAAAGGCAGCCGAAGAAATTGATAAAGTTTCAGCCGATAGTGTTTTGGTTGCTGAAAAAGCAGGTAAAATGTTAACAGATATTGTTCCTGATATAGAAAAAACATCTGTTTTGGTTGCTGAAATTACATCGGCAATTGCAGAACAAAGTGCAAGCAGTGAACAAATTTCAAACTCTATTGATCAAA
>JAOZNO010000037.1 GCA_029933755.1 Bacteroidales bacterium
GGAGTTATTTTCCAGCCTTCCGGAGTTTCATCAGGGTAGGTTCCCTGAATATCTATAACTTTTGGATCGTTTGAGGTATCCCCATTCCGGAATCTTTCTACAAATATTTGATACCAAATAGCATTTCTTGACCACTCAGGTACATATGAAATGTCATTTTGTTCAATTTTGTTCTCTGAGTTTGATTCCTCATTTTTTGTGTTGCAGGAAAAAATGCTAATAAGTGCAAAAGCAACTATTACTATGTGAATTTTTGAATACATCATTATATATATTGTTTTTGAATGTAAATCTACAAACAATATATATTTTTTTGAAAAAGGCAGGCAGATTTCGTGCATATAATCGTTGCAAACGAAATCGCAAACGTTTGCAGAAATATACGGTTTTGCAATATAAATTATACTTAAAAATTCTTTGGTGCAATTTGGTTTATCAATATTCAAAAATAACTATATCTTAGAGCCCATTATTAATTAAAATTTATTTTTTATGAAACAAGCATCTTTCAAATAATTATTATTTTTTGTGTTAAATAAGTAATTATTTGTGAGATGTGGTTCCATATAGTAACTTAAAGTAATTTAAAAATATGTATATGAAAAAGGGAATATTATTATTTATTGGCTTGTTTATCAGTGTTATTGCTTTTTCTCAAACAAAGCAGCTAACTATAGAAGATGCTGTTTTTGGTAGATGGTATAATTTAAAAACTGAAAGCTTAAGTGGTGTTGAGTGGCGTAATAATCAAAGCTATACATTTATTGAAAAATGGTCAAGAATTGTTCAGGCTGACGCTAAAACAAATAAAAAGGATACGCTAGTTAAGCTTGAAGATTTAAATAAAGTTCTTGAAGCAAGTAGTCTTCCAAAAATGAGATATATTGGAAGTTATGAGTGGTATAGTAATGATGCTATTTCATTTTATGATAAGGCATACCATGTAGTTTATAATATCACTACATCAAAAGTTGAATTCTATAATACTACGGATGATAAGGCAGAAAATTTTAATTTCTGTAAAGAAAATAGCTCTGTAGCCTATACTGTTGAGAATAATTTATATATAGCTGATAAAAGTGATGCTTTGTTTATTACCAAAGATGAGGATAAAGGCATTGTTAATGGTAACCCTTACACTCATCGTCAGGAATTTGGAATTGACCAAGGAGTTTTTTGGTCACCAAAAGGTAGCTTTATGGCTTTTTACCGCAAAGATGAAACCATGGTGGCCGATTATCCATTGGTTGACGTTGATACACGAATTGCCAGTTTGAAAAATACGAAATATCCGATGGCAGGTGAAACCAGTGAGCAGGTTACTTTAGGAGTTTACAATGTTCAGGAAGGTGAAACGGTATTTATGAAAACAAAAAAAGACGATCACTATCTGGCACGTATATCATGGGATCCTTCTGAAAAATTTGTTTATATAGCAGAATTGAACCGGGGGCAAAATCATATGAAATTAAATAAATATGATGTAAACTCCGGTGAATTTATTCAAACTTTATTTGAAGAAAAACATCCTAAATATGTTGAACCTGAGCATGATATGATATTCATGAAAACGAAATCAAATCAGTTCTTATGGTTTAGTGAGCGTGATGGTTTTAATCACCTGTACTTGTATAATACTTCGGGGAAAGTAATGAAACAAGTAACCAAAGGTAATTGGGTTGTAACTGAATTTTTAGGCTTTGATGCGAAAGAAAAGAATGTTTTTATTGAAGCTACAAAAGAAAGTCCTATTGAACGACATATTTACAAAGTGAATATAAAAAGTGGTAAAATGCTTCAATTAACTAAAGGGAAAGGAACACATAGTGCCAAGTTTAACCCTTCGTATAGTTATTTTGTTGATACATATTCGAGCACAACAGTTCCGGGGAAAGTAAATATTGTTGATGCAAATGGAAAACAAGTTAACAACCTGGTAAATGCCGCTAACCCAATGACAGAATACAAAATGGGTGAGATGAATATTGGTACTTTAAAGGCAGCTGATGGAAAAACTGATTTATACTACAGAATGATTAAACCCGTTGATTTTGACCCAAATAAGAAATACCCTGTTGTGGTTTATGTTTACGGTGGGCCTCATGCTCAATTAGTTAGTGATACATGGTTGGGGGGGACTGGCCTTTGGGATTTTTATATGGCGCAAAAGGGTTATATAATGTTTACTTTAGATAACCGTGGTTCTGCAAATAGGGGTTTAGAGTTTGAAAATGTGATTCATCGGCAATGTGGCCAAAACGAAATGCTGGATCAAATGAAGGGTGTTGAGTATTTAAAAAGTCTGCCTTATGTTGATCAGGATAGGATAGGAGTAGATGGTTGGAGTTATGGTGGTTTTATGACTACTTCTTTGATGGTAAATTATCCTGAAACTTTTAAAGTAGGTGCAGCCGGTGGGCCGGTAATTGATTGGAAGTACTACGAAGTAATGTATGGAGAGCGTTATATGGATACTCCACAAGAAAATCCTGAAGGCTACAAGAAAACAAGCTTACTGGGGCAGGCTGATAAATTAAAAGGACGATTGTTAATTATTCACGGAACTGTTGATGGGACAGTAGTTTGGCAAAACAGTCTTAGTTTTGTTAAGGAATGTGTTTCAAAAGGTGTTCAATTAGATTACTTTGTTTACCCGGGACACGAACATAATGTTAGAGGAAGAGACAGAGTCCATTTAATGCAAAAAATTACACAGTATTTTGATGATTTTTTGAAATAACCTAATTTAGCAAGTCAGAGCCTCACTCTGCTAACAACTAGTATGTTAGTATCGATTTTGGTTCACTTTAATTCTACAAGTGAGACTCTGACTATAAGGCTTATATTGGCAATTTCAGGAATAAAGAAAATCGTGAAACAGATAAAAATAACAAAAACGCTGACTTTATACGCACACTACATAGAGTCTGTCTATAAAATCAGGAGTTTACTTTTGTAAATGACTGATTTGAAAGACAAGCATAACAAAGAAATCGGACATTATGGACAAACACTTAAATAATTTACATATTACCAAATGGAAAACTTTTTTGAAGAATGGTTAAAAAGGAAAGATAAGGCTGTAAAAGAAAATAAAAAGTTCCTAAAAAAAATATCAAAATCAAATGAAAAGAAACTAAATCCGATTGTTGATGAAATTCATAATTTGGTATTTGAAAAAATAGATTGTTTATCTTGTGCAAACTGCTGTAAAAGTATACCACCAATTGTAAATGAAACGGATGCAAAAAGGGTTTCAAAATTTCTTGGTATGAAGATAACTGCTTTTAAAGATGAGTACCTAAGGATGGACGAAGATGGAGATATGGTTATGAATCTATCTCCATGTCCGTTCCTTGATATGGATGACAACAAATGCCAAATTTATGAAGTAAGGCCAAAAGCATGTCGCGAATACCCGCATACAGATAATTACCAGTTTGTTAAAAATAAAAAACTACATGCCATAAATGCGCAATATTGTCCTGCTGTATTTTATATTTTGGAAAAACTAAAGGAGGATTATCCTAAAATATGAACGGTTAATTATGTGATATTTAGTCTATTGGGTTGAATTTGATTTCATACTTTTATGCCAATAATTATAATGTCATCTGTTTGTGGATAGGAGCTTTTCCATTCAAAGAATCTTTCTTTAATTGCTTTTTTTTGTGCTTTAAGGGGTTGGTGATGAATCTCTAAAAGCAATGATTTAAATTGTTTCATCATAAACTTTTTATTAGATACACCTCCAAATTGATCGGTATAACCATCTGAGAAGATATAAAGCATATCATCCTTTTCAAGATTTAAATCAGTTTTACTGAAGGTTGTATTATGTTTAAAATGGAAACCCACAGGCATACGATCTGCTTTATGGGTGTATAATTCATTATTCCTTATAATTAGCAATGGATTGTATGCACCCGAAAATTGTAGGGTCATTTCAACCCGATCAATAATAAGCAAGCTTAAATCCATCCCATCTTTCAGTTCGCCTTTATTATTTGTCTGATGAAGCGACTTTATAATAGAATCTTTTAATTTATTTAGGATAAGGTCTGATTGTACAATGTTTTGGTGATTAACAATATCATCAAGCATTGAAATGCCCAGCATACTCATAAAAGCACCGGGTACACCATGCCCCGTACAATCAGCAGCAACAATTATTGATTTATTACCCTTTTGTGTAAACCAATAAAAATCACCACTTACAATATCTTTTGGTTGATAAAATATAAAATATCCGGGTAGTAGTTTTGAAATTTCAGCTTCTAAGGGGAGAATTGCCTTTTGTATACGTTTTGCATACTCAATACTACTCGTGATTTCTTCATTTTTTAATTCAATAAGCCTTTTTTGTTCAACTACTTTTTTTGTCCTTTCAATTACACGCTTTTCAAGATTCTCATTAGCATCTTGTAACTCTTCTACCAATTTTTTAAGTTCAATACTTTGTTCCTCAATTTTTTTATTTTTCTGATAACTTTTAATTGCTTCTTTAATAGTCATATTTAAATCTACTTCATCCCATGGTTTTGCAATAAAACGATACAATTTAGCATTGTTTACCGCTTTCCCAACTGATGTAACATCAGCTTGTCCGGTTAGCATAATCGTACGGGTATCTTTTGAAGTTTTGTACACAAATTCTAAAAATTCATCACCTTTCATTCCTGGCATAATCTGATCAGATATTACCAGTGGGATTTCAATAGAATCAGCCTTTAATTCGTTAAATATTTCCATGCCCTCTTCACCGCTTTCAGCAAGTTCAATCTCATATAAGTCACCTAAATCCCTTTTTAACTGGGTTCTTAGACTTTGCAAAATAATCATTTCATCATCAACTAATATAATTGCAGATTTTTTCATAGGTTTGAAATTAGGCTTATTCTTAAATACTACAAATTGCTTTCAATGGCATCAAATAACTGTTCGTTTTTCCAAGGTTTATTAATAAATTTATTTATTCGGGCATACTTTTTTGCTTTATCTACAGCTTTCATATTTGCTTGTCCCGATAGCATAATTTTAATAATATCAGGATGCTTATTGTGTACTTTAATTAAAAACTCATCACCTTTCATATTGGGCATTAACCAGTCTGAAATAATCACAATGGTTTTAATATCATCAGATAAAAGTTCATCTAAGATTTCCAGTCCTTCTTCACCACTTTCTGCCAATTCATATATGTAATTATCACCATATCTTTCTTTTAATTGCGTTTTTAATGCATCTAAAATTATTTTCTCATCATCTACACATATAATTGCTTTCTCCATAACCTTTATTTTAACTAAATAAACCTATTTCTAAATCATCAACTAATTGGTAAGTTCACATAAAAAGTAGTACCCACTCCCTCTTTGCTTTTAAATGTTATTGTTCCTTTATGCTTTTCAACTATTTTACGGATAATATCCAAGCCTAGTCCGGTTCCTTCACCCTCCGCTTTTGTGGTATAAAATGGTACAAAAATCTTATCCTGAATATCTTTAGGTATTCCCTTACCTGTATCGGTAAACGAAATTAAAATAGCATTTTTTTCTTTTTTTGCCGTAATACTTAATTTTCCTTTACTATCCATTGCCTGTATCGCATTGTGTATAATATTAGTCCAAACCTGGCTTAATTCATCGGGGAAGCATTTTATTTCAGGTAAGTCTTCAAATTTACGCTCTACAATAATACCCTGCTTTAATTGATTATGGTATATTGTTAATACAGTTTCAATATTATTTGCAACATTACTCATTACCATTTCTTCATTTTGGGTGGTATAGGAATAACTTTTTAGCGCAAAAATAATTTTTGATGCTCTATCAACAGCTATTTTTATATTCTGTCCGTTTTTATTTTGGATAATTAAATAGTAAGCAGTTTTCAATATCATATCTACATGTTTACTATTAAACAGAGGAAGAAATTTTGCTTCAATTTCATGTATCCCAATATCCGTTAATGAGTCAGCTATACTACGATGTTTTTCGACCTTGAAATTTTCAAGTTGTACTCTCAATCGTTTTTTTATTGCTCGTTCTTCTCTTGATGTAAAGTGTCGCGTATTTTGCATTCCCTCAGCCATTAAATCAGTAAACAACTTAAATTCTTTTTCATTTAAGGTTTTAACTAATTCCGGAATCATTAAAATAGCATTCGACGATGATTCAAGCACAGTACCTATTGATGATTTTATTGCACCTAAAGGAGTATTTAATTCATGAGCAATTCCTGCAATCAATTGACCTAAAGAAGCCATTTTTTCAGTTTGAACAAGCTGATCCTGTGTATTTTTTAGGTGATCAAAAGCGGTTGTCAGTTCTTTATTCTTTTTATTTAATTCACTTGCCTGTAATTCAATCTTGTATTTTTGTTGATTTAGTAAAGTGTGCTGCTTCTTTTTAACAAAATATCCCCAAAGGGCAAATGTTAGAAGAATAAATATCAATATGGCAAAACCTCCAAATAAGTATTTTATTAAATCCAGGTATTTAATCCTTTTTTCTTTCCTTTTAATTTCTGCCGTCTTATTTTTGATATCTTCATCTAATAATACTTTCTCAGATTTAAACTTATTTGCTGATTCAAATATATTGAGTATAATTGTTGTAATTGAGTAATCAATTTCAATAATGGTTGAACGCTTAAGGTCTTTTTTATATGCTTCTTTGAAAGCTATAAAATCTTCGTAAAATGTGTTTAGGTCTGGATCATTTTCTTTAATTTCTTTATATTTGTTTGTTATATTTTTAATGCTGTCCATCATATACATCGTAGAATACTCCTTATACTTAAGATTATTTCCATTTTCGTTATATGCGGAAATGAGTAGCTCCAAGGCTATTTTAGAATCTACAGTATCTCTTTTATAGCGTAATGCCAAAGCTTGTTGAGCAATTTCAATTACTTTATCGTAATTTTTTTGTTGTAAATAGATATCACAAAGTACAATTTTATAATTAAAACGGATGCTAACATGCTTGCCGGCACTATCCGCCCAAAAAATAGTTTGTTTTAAATAGTTAATTTTATTTTCATTTAGTGTATCATCTTGGTGGTGTAAATAAATATTTTCATAAGCTTTAAACTTAGTTTTAGGATTTTTTGTATATTTTATTGCATCCTTATAGTATTTCAAAGCATTTTTTCGATTTAGTCCCCAATATCTATCAGCAAGATTATAGTAGGCCTTTGCAGCTTTTTCAGGATTTTCATTTTTATATCCATCAATTTTTTTTAATTCGTCTATTTCATACTTGCTTTGCCCTAGCAAAAAATTAGAAATAAATATTACTAATAGAAAAGAAATAATTATTCTGTACATTTTGTAAATTATATGTTAAACAGTATTCCTGCTTAAAGTTATAAAAAAAATCATGTATTTATAAAAAATGTAATAAAATATTTAAGTTGTATATAATGAGGTGTTTGCGTAGAGTATTCTTGTGGTTTAAAGCTGTAAATTTTTTATCCACAGTATTATCCAGGTTAAAAGTAATGAGATTTTGATAAACATAATATTTGCAATTACTATTCAGAAAGAGTCTGTTTATTTATTAAAAAAGTATTTATGCTGTACATAATTAGTGAAGATTTGTTTTCCTTTTTCATTTAAATGAGAATTATCACCAAAATATTTGTCTTTGTAATAGTAAACTGTATCTGAAATAGCAAAATCAGGATATTTATTTTCTATATTTTTTATATATTTTTTATATTCCAGAATAAAGTTTTTATCCAAACGTTGATAGGAACTTTCATTCATGGGCATAAAATCAAAAATGAGATATATGTTCTCTTTTTGACATAAATCCATCAGTTTTAAGAAATATAAGTTTAATAGAGCAGAAACCTTAAATGATTTTAATTTTGATTCGTAATTTAGCTCCGAACATCTATCTTTTAAGCCGGATAAACCCAAACTCCTTTTTCTAATTGAAAATGATGAATAATTTGTTCATTTTTTTGTTTGGCTAAAAAAACATGGTTTTTATATAAGTCTGTTTGGTAATATTCAATGTAATTTAACTGATACAATAAATATTGGGGGTATGGAAAGCTACCAAGAACAGTATCAGAAGGAAATTGCTTAAGCTTACTATGTATTTCGCTAAACTGTTTGTGGCTGAAATAATTATTCCGGATGGCATAACCCCAAAATGAATAGGCTTCAATGAATGTACGTGGTGAAAATGAAACAAAAATAGTATCGGGTTTTGAATAAGTTTGAATATAGTTATTTAGTGCATAATACATTTCAATTGGTGAAGAACCTCCGGCAGCAAACGACCATGCATTCGATATTTTTTTTATATTTATATTGGTGTTTACACGTGAATCACCTAGGAATAAAATGTTTGATTTTTCAATTTCAATTTTATTCTCAAAAATTTGTCTAAAATAATACCATCTTGTATTGTCTACTGAATTATAGTGCATAGGGAAAAAAGCCAGATACAAAAAAAGAATTATATACAGTACAAAAACAAAAATAGTAGATTTGAAAAATAGTTTCTTCATGTTTAAAAATGTGCATCTGGTCAAAGAATATTGCTATACTCGTCCAAATTTAGTAAATTTATGTAATATCAGAATTAAAGTTAACGTTTTAATAATAGTTTAGATTTTTTCGTAATAGGTTTAGGTTAATAAGTTAATAGATTAAGGTGATCATTTTTGGTCACCTTTTTTTTAAAACTGAAAATAAATAAATGGTTTCATACCCCAATTACCGAGACCAATTAAGCATAGTGCTGAAACAAAATATATAGTCCATCTTTGATAAATCGGTTTTTCGGATATAAATTCTACTATACTCTTTTCTCGTTCAATTATCCACACTATAAAAAGAATTAAAACGGACAAAAAGTTTACAAGCATTGATGGACGATCAAATGATATTCTTGGTGTAAATAATTTTTCAGAAAAGAGATTATCTAATAAGATAACAAAATCACTAATTGAATTTGCTCTGAAAATAAGCCATCCAAAGCTTGTTGCTAAAAATACCAATCCAATCTTAAGGAATAAAACAGTTCTGTTGCTTTTTATGCTTGCTTTTTGTTTTTTTAAAAATAAGTTTTCAGATAAATATAAAATTACATGATATGCTCCCCATAATATAAAAGTCCATTTTGCACCATGCCACAGGCCACTTAATACAAAAGTTATTGCAATAGCATAAACCCATTTAAATTGTCCATGTTGGCTACCGCCCAGAGAGATGTAAACATAATCTTTAAACCATGTGGAAAGAGATATATGCCACCGCTGCCAAAACTCTTTGATTGAAGAGGCAAAATAAGGCCTTTTAAAGTTAATCATCAAGTTATAGCCCATTACCTTTGCTGCTCCTCTTGCAATATCTGTATAACCTGAAAAGTCAGCATAAATCTGAATTGCAAAAAAGAATGTAACCAGAATAATATCCCAACCGTAGTAGTTTTCAGGATTATTGTAGACTATATCTACAAACCTGGCCATATTATCAGCAATGACCAATTTTTGAAAAAAGCCCCAAAACATTAGCTTTAAACCGTCAGTTACTCTTTTATATTCGAAATTAAATTTTTTATCAAATTGAGGTAATAAGCTTCCGGCACGTTCAATTGGCCCTGCAACCAATTGTGGAAAAAACGAAACATACAAAGCAAATTTTACAAAACTATGTTCAACTTTAATTTTATTTCGGTACACATCAATTGTATATGACATGCTTTGGAAAGTATAAAATGAAATTCCTACGGGTAATAATAATTGATGTGCTAAAGAATTATTAAATAAATTAATTTGCTGAAAGAAACTACTTACATTTTCACTAAAAAAATTAAAATATTTAAAAGCAAACAATGTTCCCAGGTTTACAATTAAACTTAAGTATAAGAAGCATTTTTTTTGCCTTGTTTTTTCAGTTTTTTGGATTTTTAAAGCAGCAAAATAATCAATTGATGTAGAAAATATGATAAGAAAAATATATTCTGCTTTCCAACTCATGTAAAAATACCAACTTGCCAGTAAAAGCAGGTGTTTTCTCCACTTAAAAGGCAAGGCAAAATAGATGAAAACTATTATTGGGAAAAAAACCAAGAAATGGAATGAGTTAAAAAGCATTGTAACTTTCGTTAGATTTTATGATTCTATTCTAAGTTGGATTACTCCTAAAAGCTGTGAATATGTGAATAATTAAGAAAAAATAATATTCGTTTTTTTTATTCATTTGTGCAATCGTGGCTAATATAACAAAAAAACACCCTGAGAACAAATGCTCCCAGGGTGAAAACCTAACTATGTAGTCTCAGCAAGAAAACGCCAATAATTTCGTTACTCTTGCTTTGAAAATCATCATTTACATCAGTAAACTTCTGATTTTCAAAACTTTGAAAGCCTTATTCTTGACGTTTTCTTATCTGATACTGAGTTTTCGTGCAAATACTATGTATGAGAAAAGCTATTTGCTATTTCTTTACATAAACCCTGTATTCCCAGGCTTGCATTTCAAACTCTTCATTATTTAATGTATTCTCTGAAAACATGTCTGCATATTCTTTATCAGCTAATTCAATTTCCAGCTTCACTTTTTGCATATCTTTTGTAAAATTAAAAATAACATAAACTATGTCGTTTCCCTTTTCTCTGCTAAAAGCAAATATTTTTTCATCATCAGAAGTTTTTATTCTAGTCATGCTTCCACCTTTATTACCATTCCAAAGTGCAGTATGTTCTTTTTTAAGATTAAGTAATGACTTGTAGAATGGTCTCAAATCTTCACCAGCTTCCCAGTCTATTTCATCTTTTTCAAAAAATGCTAATCTTTTATTTAAACCAGCTTCCTGACCACTGTAAATTAAAGGCATTCCCGGTATTGTTGCAGATAAAACAGCCATTGCCTTGCTTGCATCTCCCATTCGCTCTGTTACTGTTCCGTTCCATGTATTTTCATCATGGTTACTTGTAAAATACATTCGTATTGCATTGGCAGGATATTTAAGTGCATCTTTTTCAAAGTATGCATCAATATCTTTCACAGATTTTTCACCTTTCGCAACATGATTCATTAAATGATGAAATTCCCAACTGTAGCTCATGTCAAATGCATTGAAGTGCATATCAGTTGATTCCCATTCTGCTAACATAAAAACAGGCTTAATTTTATCAAGCTCTTTACGGGCTTCATCCCAAAAATCAGTTGGAACCATACCGGCAACATCACAACGGTATCCATCAATATCAGTCTCAGCTACCCAAAATTTAAGCGCATTTATCATTTCTTTCCTCAAGTCTTTATTATCATAGTTTAAATCCATAACATCTGACCAATCCGTATCCTTTGGCGACATAAAATTTCCTAAACTATCTTTTGTATAAAACTCGGGATGATCTTTTACCCAAACATTATCCCAGGCCGTGTGATTTGCAACCCAGTCTAAAACAACATACATACCCATTTCATGGATTTTTGCAACAAGAGTTTTAAACTCTTCCTTGGTTCCAAAATCAGGGTTTACTTCTGTATAATTCTGAATAGAATATGCACTACCCATACCTCCTTTACGATTCTTTTCACCTACCGGGTAAATTGGCATTAACCAAAGAATATCAACACCTAACTCTTTAAGTTTTGGAAGATGTTCTTCAAATTCCTTTATAGTACCTGATTTTGTGTATTGTCTTATATTTACTTCATAAATGTTTGCTGATTTAATCCAGTCAACATGCTTAACAGCAAATTCGCTGAATTCTTTTGTTTCTAATGTATCCATTGTTTTTTCTTTATCATCAATTGATTGGTTGTTGCATGCATTTAAAACTAAAAATAGAGCTATAGCAGAAAATGCACTAAGTAATTTTGAATAATTTGTCATAATTTTTTTTGTTTAAATTCCTATTTTGAATCTAAAAGATATATATTTATTCTACTTTAATAGATTTATTTGCAGCAATTTCTACTTGTTTTCCATTTAGTAAAATAGTAATTGCTTTATCAAATGTATTTTTTATTTCAACCTTCTTTTTTGTAATATTAATCGTGAGTAAATGCTCTCTAAACCTAATTTTAAATGAATAAGATGTCCAGTTGTCGGGAATATATGGATTAAACTGCAATTGATTGTTTTTTACACGCATTCCACCAAATCCTTCAATAACAGACATCCATGTACCTGCCATACTTGTAATATGACAACCTTCATCTGCTTCGTGATTATAATCATCCAAGTCTAAACGTGCAGTTTGCAGGTAAAAATCATAGGCCATTTTTCGTTTTCCAAGATTAGAGGCTAAAATTGAATGAATACAAGGAGAGAGTGACGATTCATGAACGGTTCTTTTTTCATAAAAATCAAAATTCTTTTCCAATGAACCTTTATCAAAATCATCCTCAAAAAAGTACATTCCTTGCAGAACATCAGCTTGTTTAATAAAAGGTGATCTTAAAATTCTATCCCATGACCATGTTTGGTTTAATGGTCTTATTTCTTTATCTAAATCTGATACAAGAATCTGTTCTTTATCTAAATATCCATCCTGTTGTAAGAAAACTCCTTTCTGTTTATA
>JAOZNO010000626.1 GCA_029933755.1 Bacteroidales bacterium
TGGTTTTGGCCCGGGAAACGAAGTTTTAGCTCATGCACCTAATGAAAAAGTAGCTGTTGATGATTTAGTTGCAGCAACCGCTTTTTATGCAGGTTTTGTTTATGCAATGGATGAAAATAATTAAAATCTAATATTATGATATTATTAAACCCCAAAAACCACAATAGACCTTATAAAGATAAGCGCTCTGATGAAATAATGAAGAAAACAATTGCTTTTTTTGAAGGTAAAGGAAAAGCAAGTTTAAAAAAAGATGATCAGGAAAGAATCTGGTATCAGGAATTTCTTGATTTTCTAGGAAAAGAAGAAATATTTGCCGATTTGTTAACACCTGCAAAATATGGTGGTGAAAACACTCGCTGGGACATGTGGCGAATTCAGGAATTTAATGAAATCCTGGGTTTTTATGGACTTCCATACTGGTATACATGGCAGGTTACCATTTTGGGTTTGGGCCCAATTTGGATGTCGAAAAATGAAAAACTGAAAGAAAAAGCAGCGGCCTTACTTCAAAAAGGCTCCGTTTTCGCTTTTGGATTGTCAGAAAGAGAACATGGTGCTGATGTATATTCAACAGAAATGACATTAGAGAAACAAAGCGATGGGACTTACCTGGCAAACGGAACTAAATACTACATTGGTAATGCCAATAAGGCTGATATGGTTTCTACTTTTGGCAAAATGAAGGAAACCGGCGAATATGTTTTCTTTATTGCAAATTATCAGCATAAAAATTACGGTCTGGTTAAAAATACGGTAAACAGCCAAAATTATGTTGGCGAATACAAACTTGAAAACTATCCGATAAACGAAGAAGATATTCTGGCTGTTGGACAAGAAGCCTGGGATAATGCTTTAAATACAGTAAATGTTGGAAAATATAATCTAGGATGGGCCTCAATTGGTATGTGTACCCATGCATTTTACGAATCTATTAATCATGCATCAAAAAGAAGTTTGTACAATATGTTTGTTACTGACTTCCCACATGTGAAACAGTTATTTGTTGATGCATATACGAGGCTGGTTGCAATGAAACTATATGCAGGCAGAACTGCAGATTATATGCGTTGTGCATCCTTAGAAGACAGACGATACTTGCTTTATGACCCAATTGTTAAGATGAAAGTAACCAGTCAGGGCGAAGATGTTATTAATTTATTATGGAATGTAATTGCGGCTAAAGGCTTTGAAAAAGATATGTTTTTTGAAATGGCTGCGCGTGATATTCGTGCATTACCTAAATTAGAAGGCACCATCCATGTAAATATTGCATTGATTATCAAATTTTTACAAAACTTCTTATTTAACCCAAAAAAGTATCCACCTGTTCCTCAGCGTAATGATATTGCTGATGATACTTTCTTATTTAACCAGGGGCCAACACGTGGTTTAGGAAAAATACAGTTTGGCGATTATAACCGGGCTTTTGAACTTTATGATTTGCCTAATGTAAGAATTTTTAAAAAGCAGGTTGATATTTTTAAAGAAACGCTTGTAAAAGCACCGGCATCAGAGGCACAAACAAAAAATATTGATGTAATGCTAACCATTGGCGAAATGTTTACGCTTGTTCCTTACGCCCAGCTTATTCTTGAAAATGCGAAAATTAACAGTGTTGATCATCGGGTTGTTGATCAAATTTTTGATTTTATAGTTCGTGATTTTTCAAAATTTGCCCTTGATTTTTATAATAAACCAAGCAGCACTGAAAAACAAATGGAATACTGTAAAAAGATGATAATTAAACCTAATGTTGATGATAAAAGATTTATGACCGTTTGGGAAAAATTTGTTTATAATCATAAGGATGCCTATGAAATGAATGGGTAATAATTTATGATAAACCCCTTCGACTTTGCTCTGGGTAAAAGATTCTAGATTTACGATTACTCGATTTTTGCGACAATTGTAAAACTTTTATACGTTAAAAAACAATATAATAACTATAGGTTACTGAGCGTAGCCGAAGTAAACAATATAATTAAAATGGATATTCAAAAACTAATAGATCAAATAGAACAAATCAATAGTGGTTTATACCAAAAAGATTTTTTACTTACCTGGGAGAAAAGTGAAAGTGCTTTACGCAGGGTTTTGCAAGTAGCAGAAATTCTACGTGAGATGAGATTGCAAAATATTTCGCCTAAAGTATATGATTCTGGTTTGGCAGTATCAATATTCAGGGATAATTCTACTCGTACACGCTTTTCGTATGCCTCAGCAGCTAATTTGCTGGGGATGGAAGTTCAGGATATGGATGAGGAAAAATCACAGATTGCCCATGGTGAAACGGTGCGTGAAACTGCGAATATGATTTCGTTTTTAACGGATTTTATTGGTATACGTGATGATATGTATTTGGGTGAAGGAAATAAATATATGCGTGAAGTGGGTGCTGCTCTTGACGAAGGTTTTGAAAAAGGAGTTCTGCCATCTCGCCCTGGGATTGTAAATTTGCAATGCGATATGGATCACCCTACGCAATCAATGGCTGATTTACTACATTTAAAACAGCAATTTGGCTCGCTTGAAGAGCTTCGAGGAAAGAAAATTGTGATGAGCTGGGCATATTCACCAAGTTATGGTAAACCGCTTTCTGTTCCACAGGGGATAATTGGTTTAATGTCACGTTTTGGTATGGATATTACTTTGGCACACCCTGAAGGATATGGTTTAATACCAGAAATAGTAGATATTGCTAAAAACAATGCACGCAATAGTAATGGAAGCTTTAAAATTGTTCATTCTATGGAAGAAGCGGTAAAAGATGCAGATATTGTATATCCGAAAAGTTGGGCACCATTCCATATTATGCAGCAACGAACAGAATTATTAAAGACTGGTAATAAAGCAGGCTTAGATGCCCTGGAACAGACATGCCTTGCTGAAAATTCAAAGTTCAAAGATTGGGAGTATAACGATGCTATGAAAAAACTGACCAAAAGTCAGGATGCTCTATATATGCACTGTCTTCCTGCTGATATTTCAGGTGTTTCCTGTAAAGAAGGTGAAGTAAATGGGGCTGTTTTTGAGAAATACCGCATAAAAACATACCATGAAGCAGGTTTTAAACCCTATATTATTGCAGCAATGATGTTTACCAATAAGTTTGAGCATCCTGCTCAGATATTAAAAAAAATCTTGGAAAGGGGAACGAAGAGGTTCGGGCTGTAGCTTAACCAACATCTTATACGTAACGTAACACTAGTGTCAAGTCAAGTTTCAAAGTTTGAGTAATCGCTTTAAGCGATTATAATCGCTAAAAGCTTGGCTTCAGCGTACTTTTTAGCGGTTTTCATCCGCTTAAA
>JAOZNO010000627.1 GCA_029933755.1 Bacteroidales bacterium
TCATGTAATTCATGCTTTAAACATTTGTGATAAACACTTTCAAGCAAACCCGGTCCAAGTGCCCTGTGGACTTCAATAGCAGCACCATTAACTTTGTAAACTAAGTCTTTTAAAAATGATTTTGTAATTTTCATAAATGCTAAATATTTAATCCATTAAACCATATAAGAATTATAAGAATGAGTCTGCTCCGAAAAATGTGTTTTTCTGCATTCAGCCGCTTAGCGGGTTTTTAATAAACAGATATACAGACTAATACATTTTCACTTTTAATAGGATTACCCGCTAAGCGGCTTTTCGGAGTGCCGTTAAGAATAATAATCTTAAATGTCCTTATATGCCTTATATGGTTCAGTTTTATTATTTTAAAGCATCATAAAATACCTGATGTATAGAAGGTCTTATGTTCAAGGTGTAAATTTTACGATTGTCTCTTGTCGGATAAACCCTATTTGACATAAATACAAATAATAACCCATTGTCCGGGTCAGCCCAGGTGAAAGTTCCTGTATATCCTGAATGACCAAAGCTATTCATGCTGGCATCAGGTGCGCATGAGTTTGCATTTTTGTTTTTCAGAGAAGGTTTATCAAAGCCCAAGCCACGGCGGTTCTCATTTTTTGGGTATTGTACCTTTGTGAATTCAAGCATTGTTGTGTCGCTAATATATCTTTTCCCACCATATTCGCCCATTTGCAGATACATTTGCATGATTTTAGCTAAATCACCGGTGCTTCCAAATAATCCTGCGTTTGATGATACGCCACCCATCATAATAGCACCTTCATCGTGAACAGTACCATGAATTTGCTCCATGCGGAAAAAAGTATCTTTTTCGGTAGGGATAATTTGCTCTTTACCATAAAACCTCAAAGGGTTATACGTTATAGTGTATGCACCTAATGGTTTGTAAATGTTTTGTTTTGAATATGTTTCATAGTCAATACCTGTTATGTTTTTTATAATTTGTGGGTATAAATAAAAGGACAGTCCTGAATATTTGTATTTCTTTTCATTCATTTTTGTCTTTTTTATGGCTTTATAAATTTTCTTTTTATAGTTTTTATGCAACCACAAATTATTAGTGATTTTTAAAGGGTAATTCCTTGATGAATCAGCTTTGATCGTTCGCATTTTCCATTTTCCATTTTTCTTTTTCTCTGTTTTCCAATAAGCAATCCATGCCTCCATGCCCGATTGATGCGCTAAAACCTCACGTACGGTCATTTCACTTTTATTTGTGCTCTTAAAGTCAGGCCAGTAGGTGGCAAAAGGAACATCAAGCTTAAATTTCCCCTCATCATGTAATTTCATTAAGTCAGGTAATGCCCCGGTCATTTTTGATACGGAGGCAAAATCATATAAGTCAGTCTTTTTAACTGCATTAAGGCTATCGAAAGTGTGGTATCCATATGTTTTATGAAAAATAACCTTTGCATCTTTAGCCACAAAAACCTGACAGCCTGGAAATGCTCCTTTAGCAATAGCATTATTTGCAATAGAATCAATTTTTGACTGAATTAGTTCTGAGTTCATGCCAAGCTCTTCCGCTAAGGTGTATTTAAAACGAATTCCACCTTTGGTTTTTAATCCATCACCTTCTTTAAAGAAATCATTTACTGTAACCGGAAGTGTCGCATTTGCACCAATTCCGCCAAAAATGAGCTGTGCACTTAAATCCTGCGTGTTATTACTTTCCTGATAGGCTATAATAATGCCCTTTGCAAGTTGTACCTTTTCTAATTCACGCAAGGAGTATGCATTACCAAATATAACAACAGCGGTGTTTTTATGCTCGCTTAAATAATTAACCATATCTGCCATTTGCTTTGTAATACCAAAGCTTTTACTAGGTCTCATGCTTAAATCATGCAACGAGCAAATAATTAAATCATAATTATCTAATTGCTTTTTCATTTGACTATATGCCGCATCTGTTTCTGTTTTTTGTAGATGAAAATGGTCAATTTTTGTATAATTCACAAGTCTTTCCTGGAATTTTGTAATGGAGTCAGCACCCAGGGAAATACTTGCTGTTTTTGTGTTTAGAAGGTCTTTGATTGGCAATAAATCATTTTTATTTCGCAAAACGGTTAACGAAGCTTCAACAAGTTCTCGGTTTAATAATTGTGCATTATAGCTATTTATATCAGAAACCAGGCTTTTGGTCTGAATAGTTTGTAGTTTGTTTAAACCTGTCCATTCTTTAGCCTTAAGTTGTTTGTAGCAACGTGAATCAACTTCTTTTTGAGAAATCAATCCGCTTTTGATAGCTTTTTTAATTCCTTCAATGGCTTTAGGTACATCTTCGCTAAAAAGTAAGGCATCATTCCCGGCAAGTAATGCTTTAACGTCTACTTGTCCTGGTTCATAGTATTTTGCTACACCTTTCATATTTAGTGCATCAGTAAAAATTAAGCCTTTAAACCCTAGTTTGTTTTTTAATAAATCCGTAACAATTGGTTTGGATAGGGTAGAGGCCAGATTTTTTGTTGAATCCAGAGAGGGTATATTTAAATGAGCAACCATTATGCTTGCAACACCTTCGTTTATTAATGCCTTGAAAGGATATAGTTCCAAACTGTCCAATCGCTCAATGCTATGGTTAATAATGGGCAGGCTTTTGTGTGAATCAAAATCAGTATCACCATGTCCCGGAAAATGCTTTGCATTAGCCAAAACAAATTCATCCTGCATACCTTTCATATACATTATACTTTTGCGGGTGACTTTGTATTTATTCTCACCAAACGAGCGGTAGTTTATTACCGGGTTATTTGGATTGTTATTAACATCGGCAACGGGGGCAAAATTTACATGAATACCCATTCTTGAACATTCTTTTGCAATTTCTTTACCCATTTCGTAAATTAGGCTATCGTTTTTTATCGCACCCAATGCCATTTGAAAAGGAAATTTTATTGTGCTGTCTAAACGCATTTTTAATCCCCACTCCCCATCAATAGATATCATTATAGGTACCTTTGAAATAGATTGGTAGTAGTTTGTTAAATTTGCTTGACGTACCGGGCCTCCCTGGAAGAAAATAAGCCCACCAATTTTATATTTTTTTATTAGGGATGCAATTTCATTGACATGATTACTATCTCGGTTTGAATAAGCGGCAATGTGTAAAAGTTGAGCAATTCTTTCCTCGCTATTTAGTGTTTTGTACACTGAATCTGCCCAGGGAGTTTCTATATTTAAAAAAGGAACATTGTTTTTCTGTGAAAATAATAGAACAGGTAGTCCTAAAATTATTATGACAATTTAGTCTCCTTCCAGCCCATTCATCTATGCAGAAG
>JAOZNO010000628.1 GCA_029933755.1 Bacteroidales bacterium
TAAATGAGATACAAAATTCATCTAATTATAGTTTGAAAATTTCAGAGGCAATCGACCAGGAAAAACTTAGTGTTGAACAAATTAATAGAGCAATGATTGAAGTGAACTCCGGTGCTCAAAATACTGCTTTGGTTTCTGACAATATTGCTTCGAATGTTGAAATACTTAAAGCACATGCAGAAAAGTTAAAAAACCTTTTAGCAAATTCATAAATAATTCCTGAAAATTGAATAATTTTGCAATTCTTTATTGAAATAGAGAATTGCATAAACTTGGTATAAATAGATAATATATAACATGACTTCACAAGAATTACGTAAATCATTTTTAGATTTCTTTGAAAGCAAAGCACATAAAATTGTTCCATCAGCACCAATGGTTGTGAAAAATGACCCTACACTGATGTTTACAAATGCGGGAATGAATCAGTTTAAGGATATATTTTTGGGACAATCGGCGATTGTTGAAAAAAGAGTTGCTGATTCGCAGAAATGTTTGAGAGTTTCTGGTAAACATAATGATTTAGAGGAAGTTGGACATGACACCTACCATCATACTATGTTTGAAATGCTTGGTAACTGGTCTTTTGGTGATTACTTTAAACAGGAAGCAATTGATTGGGCATGGGAGTTTTTAAATGGTCAGTTAAATATTTCAAAGGATAGATTGTATGCTACTGTTTTTGAAGGTGATAAAAGTGATCATTTACAGGCTGATGATGAAGCTAAGAATTTTTGGTTAAAGTACCTTGACAAAGAGCAGGTATTATATGGTTCAAAAAAGGATAATTTTTGGGAAATGGGTGAAACAGGCCCTTGTGGACCATGCTCTGAACTTCATATTGATATTCGTTCGGATGAAGAAAGGGCAAAATTACCCGGTAGTGAGTTGGTAAATAAAGATCACCCCTTGGTAATTGAAATTTGGAATTTGGTTTTTATTCAATTTAACAGGAAAGCTGATTCAAGTTTAGAACCACTACCGCATAAGCATGTAGATACAGGAATGGGTTTTGAGCGTTTGGCTATGGTTGTACAAGGAAAGCAATCTAATTACGATACCGATATTTTTCAGCCAATTATTCAAAACATAAGTGAAATTTCAGGTTTTGCCTATGGTGATAATAATGAAAGAGATATTGCAATGCGCGTTATTGCAGATCATTTGCGGACAATTTCTTTTGCAGTTGCTGATGGTCAACTACCTTCTAACAACAAGGCAGGTTATGTAATCCGCAGGATTTTAAGGCGTGCGGTACGCTATGCTTATACATTTCTGAATTTACAGGAACCATCAATTTATAAACTCCTACCTGTTTTAATTGAGGTTTTAGGGCTGGCATATCCTGAATTGGAAAAGCAAAAAGATATTATTTCCAGAGTAATAAAAGAGGAAGAAATTTCATTTTTGAAAACCCTTGAAACAGGAATACGTTTACTCGATAAAATTATAGCGAAGCTAAAAATATCAGAATATAAGGTTGTTAATGGAAAAGAAGCCTTTGAACTTTATGATACTTATGGTTTTCCCTTTGATTTGACTGAGTTAATTTTAAAAGAGCAGGGTCTGATGGTAAGTAAAAGAGAGTTTGATGAGGAAATGGCTGCTCAAAAATTGAGATCAAGATCGGCAGGTACCATGGAAACTGGTGACTGGACTATTCTATATGAGGATGATGTTGAAGAATTTGTGGGTTATGATTATTTGGAGGCAAATTTGAAAATTACCCGATACAGAAAGGTGAAAACCAAGGGGAAGGAATTATATCAATTGGTATTTAATCTTACACCATTTTATGCCGAAGGTGGCGGTCAGCTTGGTGATAAAGGTTATATTGAAAGTAATGAGGAGAAAATTGAAATAATAGATACCAAAAAGGAGCATAATCTGATAATTCATTTTGCAAAAAAAATGCCTCAATTTCCCGAAAGCAATTTTAAAGCTGTGGTTAGCAGAACTAAAAGGAAATATACCGAAGCAAATCACTCTGCAACGCATTTACTGCATCATGTTTTAAGAAATGTACTTGGCGAGCATGTGGAACAAAAAGGTTCGTTGGTTGATGATAATCATTTACGTTTTGACTTTTCGCATTTTAAGAAAATGGATAAGGAAGAAATTCTGAAAGTAGAATTAATGGTGAATGATTTAATCAGGCAAAACATTTCTTTAGACGAAAAACGTAGTATTCCTATACAAACGGCAACAGAAATGGGAGCAATGTCCTTGTTTGGCGAAAAATATGGTGATGTGGTACGCGTAATAAAATTTGGAGACTCTGTTGAACTTTGTGGAGGTACTCATGTAGCAGCAACCGGCGAAATAGGCTATTTTACAATTACTTCAGAAGCTGCAATTGCAGCAGGTATTCGAAGAATTGAGGCAAAAACATCATTAAATGCTGAAAAATTTATTAAAAATGAACTAGAAACGCTGGATGGTATAAAATCATTATTTAAAAATCAGAAAAACCTGCAGCAAACAGTTCAGTCTTTAATTGATGAAAATAGCAAACTAAATAAACAGATTGAAGGTTTTCAGAAAGAAAAGGCAAAAGGTTTAAAATCAGAATTATTAAATAAATCTGTTGATATAAACGGAATAAATGTAATTGCAGAGCAAATTGAAGTTGATTCGGCACAAAGTATAAAAGATATTGCTTTTCAGTTAAAAGGAGAAATGGATAATTTATTTTTAGTTTTAGGTAGCAAGATTAACGGCAAAGCAAGTATTGCAGTTATGATTTCTGACAATTTAGTTAAGGAAAAAGATTTACATGCCGGAAAAATTATTAAAGAAATATCAAGAGAAATTCAAGGTGGGGGAGGAGGACAAGCCTTTTTTGCCACCGCTGGCGGTAAAAACCCTGATGGTATTAAAAATGCTATAGAAAAGGCGCTTGGGTTTGTGACAAAATAAAGTCGGTAACATGTGGCAAAAGAAAAAGTTTAAAATAAACACATGAAAAGTAGCAATTCTAAAAATATAATCATATACAATACCACTGATGGTAAAGCATCAGTAGCCTTATACGCTAAAGATGGCGATATTTGGATGAACCAAAATCAGCTTGCCGAACTTTTTGCCACCTCTGTTCCAAACATCAGTATGCACATATCAAACATATTGAAAGACGGTGAGTTAGAGCAAAATTCAGTTATTAAGGATTACTTAACAACTGCCTCCGATAATAAAGAATACAATGTTACGTTTTATTCGCTTGATATGATTTTGGCAGTTGGTTTTAGAGTAAGAAGTAAGCGAGGAACACAATTTAGAATTTGGGCAAACAAAAACCTAAAAG
>JAOZNO010000629.1 GCA_029933755.1 Bacteroidales bacterium
GTAACATTAACAATTATTCTTTTTCCATCTTTGTGTACCATTAATGGTGATGTATATGATGGGTTATCCTTCAAACTTTCTGATTTCCAAACTAATTCCCCTGTTCCTTTATCAAAGGCTATCATTGTGGTTTGGTTTCCACCGGGTGTATAAAATACATAATTTTCATCGATTAATAAAGATTCAGCAAGCCCCCATTTGCCAATAGTTCCGCCAAATTCTTCACTAGCTTTAACTGACCATTTTATTTCCCCATTTTTAGCATTTAAGCAGGCAATATCACCTCTTCCACTTGAAATATATAAATTGTCTTTTTCAATAGTTGGTGTAGCACGACTGTTTTGATATGAGCCATCCCACGCTCTGCCAAAAGTAGTTTGCCATAACTCTTTACCATTCAGATCCAGGGCTAATACAACATCCATGGTATCCTTAATCCCAGTTAGGTAAATAGTGTTATTTGCAATAGACACCGAAGAATAGCCATTAGGAATACGATCATGAAACCATAACATTTTGGGACCATTTTCAGGCCACACTTTTAACAAGCCTTTTTCTTCAGAATATACTCCTGTTCTATCAACACCACGCCACTGACTAAAATCTTGTGCAAAAATTTGTAATGATAAAACCAATAATGTCGTTGTTAACAATAGAGCTTTCTTCATTTTTTATTGGTTAAGGTGTTAATTTAAAGAATTATAAAGATTTTCTTGGCTCAAGTTTAGGTATTCTGGGATTTTTTAACTGTTAGATAATTAGATTTTTGTATATTGGTGATATGTTGATTTGGTGATGATAAAATTACCAAATAAACGGATAAACAAATAATCAGAACATTATAAGATCAAAAAAACACAGGATATTAAAACCCGAGCGATTTCCTCTTATATCTAATACACTTTGCAATTCATTTTATTATTTTTCATCATCCTTAATATTATATGCCATTAATACTTTGCCATGTCTTACATATAAAATTCCATCTTTAATAACAGGATGCGACCAATGTGGCCCTCTACCATAAGGGATTTTAAATGAACTAATTGGTTCAAACTTTTCAGGGATTGCTTTTAGCAAAGCAATATTTCCTCTTTTTTCATCATAACAGTAAAGCATTCCATCATTGGCAATGATAGAACCTTTGTTGTTCCATTTAGTCTCATATTTTTTTTCACCTGTTTTCCAATCTATACAACACCAATTCCCGTTTCCGTTATTTATCCAATTCGATCCAAAAATGTAATTGCCTTGCTTTACAACACCACCATGATGCGTATCTATTAACGAATCACTCCAAAGTAATTCAACTCCTTTTCCATCAGCATTAAGTTTTAACATAACTCCAACATGATTGTAACCGCTATTAACATAAATATGTCCGTCACTATAAAGCGGTGTTGTGCTATTCATTGTTGGTTTCCAGTTGCGTTCAGGTGGATTTACGTCAAAATATTTAAAACTCCATAACACACTACCATCATTAACATTTAAAGCAAAAATATCACTACTACCTACATTAACCACCATTTCTAATCCTGCATATTTTATTAAAATAGGAGAGCAATATGCAGCTGAGTCACCCAGGCTTTTACTTTTCCAAATAAGTTCACCTGTAACTTTATTTAAAGCGATCATATTTGTTTTATCACCAATTGGTGAAACAAAAAGCATATCTCCTTTAATTAGCAACGATTCTGCAAAACCAAAGCCACCTAATTTTACACCATATTTATCACCTATCTTAGCAGACCATTCGATTTTTCCAGATGTGGCATTTATACAAGCAACATCTCCTAAACCACTTGACAGATAAATACGATTATTATCAATAGTCGGTGTACTTCTACTGTTTGGGAAACCTTCATTCCATGCTCTGCCATATGTTGTTTTCCATTTAACTTTCCCATTCATTTCAAGAGCAAATAGCACTTCGGTTGAATCATCTCTACCTGTTATATAAATCGTGTTATATCCAATAGCTACAGATGAGTGACCAAGAGCTAAACTATCATTATGCCACAGCAACTGAGGGCCTTTATTCGGCCATACTTTTAATAAATTAGTTTCATTGTAAACTCCGGTTCTTCCAATGCCTCGCCACTCACTTACAACTTGTGATAATGAAGACTGTACAAATAATATTAAAATACTGAAAAATAAGAAAGCTTGTTTCATTCTGAATAAATTTTATTTATTTCGTATATGATTAATTACCAATATAATACACCATTAATGATGTTCCGTGACGTACATATAATTTTTTGTTATGGATTACCAAATGAGCCCAATGTTGCTTATATCCATAGGGAACTTTAAATTTACTAATTAAATTATAGCTAGCATTTTTAGGTTCAACAAGAGCCACATAACCTGCTTGATCATAACAATAGAGCATTCCATCAGCATATATTAAATTTCCATTTTTTAATATCTTAGAGGTAAATAGCTCTTTACCTGTTTTCCAATCCAGACAAACCCATTTTCTACTATAATCGCCAGAACCAAACAATTGATTTCCAATTAAAATAACCCCACCCATGCGGGTATCCAGTGAGCTGTTTCGCCACATTTCTTTAACACTGTTTCCATCATCTGAAATTTTTAACTGAACACCACCTTTTCCGTATCCACTAACACAATATAAATATCCATTACTATATAAAGGTGTGTTTGCATGAACTGAATACCTATTTGTTTGTGGATGCTTCCATAATAGTTTCCCGTTTGCAGCATCAATGCCTAAAATATGTTTTTCAGTTTGTGTTACAATTATCTTTTTATTGCCATGATTTATTAATGCAGGAGAACAATATGCACTTTCTTCACCATTCCCTCTACTTTTCCATATGAGTTTACCTGTATTTTTGTTTAAGGCAATTACATTGGCTGAAATTCCACCTGGTGTACAAATTAAATTTTCACCATCAATAAGAAGGTTTTCTGTTACTCCCCAAACTATATTTCTTCCATCGTAATCTTTAAATAAATCAACTTTCCAAATAATTTCACCACTTTGTGCATTCATACAAACTACATTACCGTAGCCACTCATAATATATAGCTTATCTTTATGTATTAAGGGTGTTGTTCGCACACCTTCATAACTTTCCAGCCATTCTTGAGCATAAATAGTTTTCCATAAAGTTTTACCCTGATAATCAAATGCTATTACAAATCCATTTTCACCAGATGTTCCAGATGTATAGATCCTGTTTTTAGTTACTGATGCAGAAGCATGCCCATCACCGAGCTTGTCATAATGCCAAAGTAGTTTTGGACCACTTGTAGGCCATTTTTTT
>JAOZNO010000630.1 GCA_029933755.1 Bacteroidales bacterium
AATTAGCAGATTCACGCCGACACTAAAACACATAAATTTGAGTATTTTAGACTTTCCGGAGCAGACTCAAATATACTATAAAAATATTAAATAGTAATTAATAAAAAGGATAGTTTTGTTGTTATTGTAAAAAAGCCACTAATTTCTCTTTATAGAAAAATAGTGGCTTTTAATTGCTTTTTAGCATAAAAAATGCTCTATGTATATTTTACAAAAGTTTTATCCAAAACTCTTGTTTATTATTGAAAGATATTGATTTTCTGTCCACATAAGCTTCAATTTGTACTTTCCACCAACCTTTTTTCAGGTTTGTACGACCTGCTTTTATGGTAATTTGATTTTCTACAGCATGTGCAGGTTCAATTTTTTTTATAAAACTATTGGTTAAATAATCACGTGTAGCACCTCTTCTATACCATTTAAACTCAAATTTTTGTCCGTTTAGTTTAGGGTTGTTCTCTAAAACTATTGACATCTCCAGTTTTGCCGGAGTCCTTATGCCTGATTGTGCCTGGGTAATACTAACTGGCTTTCCATCAGCCAACCAAACTACTTTTACAGGTTTTATTTTGCTTGCATTTTGGGCAATACTTGCCAATGGTAATACAAATGTTAAAGCTATAGCAATTATAATATGTTTCATTTGTTTCATTTTAATTATAACGTAAAAATATGCAATATTCGTACCAGTTCAAAAAATAATATGAAGCTAGTACATTACTAAATGATTGTACTGTAATTGTTTTAATCAGATAAGAAGTACAATATGTATATAACTCTAATATTAAGTCTGCTCCAAAATGTGTGATTTTCTGTATTCAGCAGCTAAGCGGGTTCTTAATAGGCGGGTATACAGGCTTATATATTTTTACTTTTAATCTCGAGTTACCTACTAAGCGGCTTTTCGGACTGCCGTCAATAATTATATCATACTTAGCCTGAACGGAAACGAAGTGTTTGAATGGAAAATTTCAAGTTCTAGGCTTGTGAAATCTTAAAAGTCAGGAGTTTACTCATGTAAATGCGATGTGCTGAGCTTGTCGAAGTAACGGGTTTTTAAGATAAGCATAACGACGAAATTGGAGTTTTCGGTCAAACACTACTTATTTATTTTTTTCCTGCAATTGTATATTCTCCATTTCTTAATTCTTCAATAATAAAATAACCTTTGTTCCCTTGTTTAATTGCTGTATTATTCAATTCTTCCCATTCTGCTGTTGGGCTTTTTCGGTACATTAGATGTAGATTCTCTTTACGGAAATTTTTCAAACCATTATCAAGGGCATATGAAAGGTCAAATTTAAATTTTGCAGATGCCGAAATACTGCTTTTTGTAACATGTTGAACCTGCCAATAGCGGTTTGCTAATTTATATTCATTGGCATTTATATTTCCATACTTTGGTGATATCCAATGGTGGGTGATTCTGAAAAATGCTGAATCTGTTAAATATTTAACATCCAAACTGAAAAACTCTTCCGCAAATTCAATTTGTCCTTTTTTTCGAAGAATTCTGTATTCATCTGTTGTTGCATCAGCCATTTTTTCATCGGGGTCAATCAAAAGCATAATGGGCTTGTAATTCAGTTTTTTGCTTATTAGCTCTAATTTTCCTGAAAAAGGAATTGTTAATTTATGAATTTTCCAGTTTTTATCAAGAAATCCTATTTCAAGTGGTGTATTTAAATAGGTTTTACTTGCTAGTTGTTGCTGAATAATTTTAAAATTTACCTGGTATTTTTCCCCTGATTTTACTACTTTAAACGTTTCAAATGAAAAATGAGGAAATCCTTCACCAAAAACCCAGAAGTCAAAGAAATCTGTTAAGTCAATATTCGTTTTTTCTGAAAAATATTCACGGAATTCTTTAGTGTCAATATCTTTAAAAGCATAATCTGTAAAATATTGCTTTAAGGTGTTGAAAAATAAGCTGTCTCCCAAGTATCCTCTCAGAGTTTGAGCTACATCTGCACCCTTGTCATAAACTGTTGAACCATAAGTGTATTCATGAGGAATTCCATATACTGCTCTGTAAGCCCTGTCGCGTAAATGAGTGAATTGTAGAACTTTTTTGTGATTTTTCCGGTTATAATCTTTATAGGCTTTTTCTCCATAAAAATATTCTGTAAAAATAGCTTCGCTATAACTTGCCCAGCCTTCGTTTAACCACATATCCTTTTCGGTACGGCAAGTTACCAAATTCCCAAACCAGTGATGTGAAAGTTCATGTGCTAAAGTTGATTCGCAACGTAATGATCCGTTACAATTGGAACTATAAGCAATATTTGTTGCATGTTCCATTGCACCGCCTGCAAAGGGTGTCGATACATATCCAATTTTCTCCCAAACATATGGACCAAATGCATTTTCAAACGAATGTAAGAACTCTTTTACATGAACAAATGATTTTTTCCCGGCCTCAAATTCATTTTTATTAATATAAATTTCTATTGGGATATTTTTTTTGACACCTTTAACGGTGTCTTTCAGTGCTTTATAGTCTGAAACTGCAATTGACGACAGATATGTGGGAATTGTTTGATGAAGTTTCCAATAGTAGGTTTTGGTTTTATCTTCGTTTTGTTTAACTAATCGTAGAGTTCCCGGACAAGCAGCTGTATGTTCGCTTTTTGTTGTGATTATATATTCATAGGTCGCCCGGTCAGTAAAATTATCAATACACGGATACCAAACCCTACCAAAATTTGGTGGCGAGGCAGCCATGCCTACTCCATAATTAAAGGCATGTGTTGATGTAATAAAAAAGCCACCCCATGCTCTGTCTTTTTCCGGGACACCATGGTAGTGCACGGTAAGTTCAACCGTGTCTTTTTTTGTAATGGGTTTGCTTAAATTCACCCTTATTATTGATGTTTTATGCGTAAAATCTATACTTTTTCCATTCAAATCTACTTTGTCAACTGTTAAGCCCATTAAATCCAGACCAATACTATTTAATTCAGCCTTCTGTGCGGTAATTTTTAAAGTTGTTTCACCTTTTAACTGTCCTAATGATAAATCAGATAAGTCCAGTTTGATTTGATAATGGATAACATCAACAGAATCGCGGTGATTTAAATTTTGAGATTTTACAGTTTGGTTTACATGTAAAATGAGTAATATTAATAAGAAAGTATTTTTTGTCCACATGATTTTAAATTTAAATGCAAACAAATTTAACTAAATATAATGATTCCTGGAAAAAAGGAAATAAATCACAGATAAGGTGCATAGCAACTTTGCTGATTTTTTTTGTAATTTGAGAAATAGTTGCTTTGCACCTTTTTTTATTTATCAATATT
>JAOZNO010000631.1 GCA_029933755.1 Bacteroidales bacterium
TTATTGTCGTTATAATTTAATGCAAAAAAAGCAGAGGTGTTTTCCGGCATAATAGCTAAAAAATCATTTTCAACATTATCCTGTCCTGTAAAAACATTGAGATAATTATTAGAAGATTCATCTGAATAGCTTAGACCACTCATTAAAATTGCAGATTTTTTTAATTTAAGATCAAAAACTGTCCAGGATGCAAAATGATCTGCAAATTGAAAGAAAGGGCTGTTTTTAGAATTAACCAGGTTTTTTAAACTCTTAGAAAAGTACTTGTAATTAATATAGATATTCGCATCAACATTTTTTCCTGCTGATTGTGCAAGTTTATTGTAAGCTTTGTCAGATGTTAACGAAATTCCGGAATTCAATGTGCGAATTGCTTCTTCGGTTAATATTTTTGAGAAACTGAAAATAAAATGACCTTTGGCAAATGTATATGAAAAGCTTTTGTTTTTGTATTTTTCATCAAAAAAAGCAAGGTCGTAAACATTATAGCCTTCATAGCTACGTTGCATAATTGCGGCATGTTCATTTACAAGTTCAGCAATATAATTTCTTATCTTATCCTCTGTACTCTCATTATTGAGTGAAAGAACAAATAAAAAATCGAGCTTACTTTTAGTTGATAAATGACCTGAACAAACAAATTCATTTGTTAAAAAAGCATTTTTTATTTCTCGTTTTGATTTAAATAGAGAATCTACAATCTCAATATTGTTAAAAAACTCCTCCCACTTAATTATTGAAGAAAACTCATCTTTAAAAACATTTGAATTATTCAGTTTATGCATAAGTGCCGGAAGATCTTTTGTTTGAAGAATGACCGCTGCATCAACAGGAATCACTTTAATTGTTTTTAGGGTTTCCTGTTCTTGTGTTTTTATGAATTGTAAACCAATTGCAATAGAAAGGAGTACTCCTACTGCTATAAGAATGGCTGATTTGCTTTTTAACATGGTTTATTTGTTTTTTTTAATAAAGTTCAAAATTAAATATTTTTTCACAGCTAATCTCTTAAAATTAAAAATTAAGATGTGTTATTGAATATTTTAACAAATAGTGTTCGGAAATGAACGTTTTTTGTTCGAAATCGGACAGTTACAGTGTTCGATAATGTTTACAAAAGTAGCTATTCATCTATAGAAAAGGAGATTATACGCAATGGCACTTTAGTTGCTAAAACATTTCTATTTTTTGGCATAAGCAAAAAAAATATTGTTTTTGTAAAAAAAACTAAAATCATTGCTAAAAAAAATATAATTTTGGAATTCTCAATATAAATTAATCAATACAAATTTAAATTTAATCTTATGATTTTAAAGAAAATCTTATTATCGGCCATTTTTCTTTTTGGCCTAACATATGTACAAGCCCAGGAACCTACAAAAGAAGTTCCTGAAGATTGGTTTCACCTTGATTTTGCGAATGATAATTACAGAGGTGTAAGCGTAGACAAAGCCTATGCAGAACTTTTAAAAGACAAAAAAACAAAAACGGTTATTGTGGCTATTATAGATTCAGGTATTGAGGTTGATCATGAAGACCTTAAAGATAATATCTGGATAAATACAGATGAAGTTGCAGGAAACGGTATTGACGATGATAAAAATGGTTACATTGATGATATTAATGGATGGAATTTTATTGGAAATGCTAAAGGTGAAATGATAAATAATGATAACCTTGAAGTAACTCGTCTTTATGTGATATATAGTAAAAAGTATAAGGGCAAAACTGCAAGTGACTTTAAAGGTAAAAAGTTGCTTGCTTTTAACGAATATCTTGCAATTAAAGATGATTTTGAAGGTAGGGTAAATAGTGCAAAACAGACTCTGACAAGCATTGAAGGCTTTATTGCTACCATTAATAAAGCAGATTCAACCATGAAAGCAGAATTGAAGAAAGATGAATATACTATAGAAGAAGTAAATGCATTTGAATCAGAAAAAGAAGATGTTAAAAAAGCAAAACAAGTTTTAGCTTACACTTCTTCCATGAACATTTCGATTGATGATATGCAAGAAGGGATTGATCATTTTAATGACCAACTAGAATATAATTTAAATTTTGAATTTGAACCACGAGCATTAGTAGGGGATGATTATGAGAATAAAAAAGAGAAGTTTTACGGAAATAATATAATGGAAGGTCCTGATGCTTTTCATGGAACGCATGTTGCCGGAACTATTGGTGCAGTACGGAATAATGATATTGGTATGAATGGTATTGCAACTGATGTGAAAATAATGGTTTTAAGAACAGTTCCTAATGGGGATGAGCGGGATAAAGATGTTGCTAATTCAATTATTTATGCTGTTGATAATGGTGCGAAAATTATTAATATGAGTTTTGGTAAATCTTATTCACCATATAAAAAGGTGGTTGATAAGGCAGTGAAGTATGCAGAGAAAAAAGGTGTATTGTTGGTTCATGCAGCAGGAAACGATGGGCAGGATAATGACCTGAAAAAGAATTTTCCTAATGCCGGTTATTTAAAAGGCGGTAAAAGATGTAAAACATGGATAGAAGTTGGTGCTTCATCGTGGAAGGAAAAAGGTAATTTTGTTGCAGGCTTTTCAAATTACGGACAAAAAACAGTTGATATTTTTGCCCCGGGTATGCAAATTTACGCTACCGTGCCTGATAATAAATACAAAATGAGTCAAGGAACTAGTATGGCTTCACCAGTAGTAGCAGGTGTAGCAGCTTTAGTACTTTCATATTATCCAGATCTTACAGCAGTTCAGTTAAAAGATATTCTTTTAAAATCAGCTGCAGATTATAAATCTTCTGAGGTGACTGTACCGGGTACAAAAGATAAAAAGACTGAGTTTAAAACGCTTTCTGTGTCAGGTGGTGTTGTTAATGCTTATAATGCTTTAAAATTAGCAGAAAGCATGGCTAAGTAATAGTTTAAGGAATCTTGACTTATTAACCTAGGTTCGATGTAAGATGTGGCTGTAAATCAATAGACCCATCTCTTTAGGGACTGTGTGAAAATGAAATTACAGATAATTGTTTTGAGTTGCACCGGCATTTCCCGAAGTACCGGGACAAGTTATGTCGGTGATTTAATCAATCTGTAATTCGGGCTTTAGCCCAAGTATTCAAAAAGTTGGGCTAAAGCCCGGCACTATTGATTATCTGTTAATTACACACCCATCTTTCAAATTGCTTATATCAAACTCAGGTTATTAAAAGAAATGCTGGTTGTTGAGGAAATTCAACAACCAGCATTTTTTTATAATTAATTCCGCTTTAATAGGAACTCCTGTGCATCAATCATGGTTTCATAAGAACGTA
>JAOZNO010000632.1 GCA_029933755.1 Bacteroidales bacterium
TCAGTTAGCTTATGTTAAATATACAAAAGGTCCATTTATTAAATTTTTTTACTAATTCTTCTTTAGAATCATCCTAAATTACCTACTAAAAGAAAACGGTTCAGAATATTTCATTATATTGTAAGCTTACAATAACTCTTAATTTTTTAAGCTATGCGATCAATTTTTATTCTATTTTTCCTGCTTATATTTAATGTTACCTACGCCGGAAGTGGTGTTATTAACTTTGTAGAAACAACGGTAGAACTTTCTGAGACAGGTGAGGCTACCGTAAAGTACATTGTTCAATATCGTGTTATTTCAGGTGAAATGCATGGTTTCTACTTTGAAGGTTATGACCGTTTGGAAATTCAGGGCTTTTTAAATGAATCCTATGCAAGCGATGATTTTGGCAACAAATTCAAATTAGATATTTCGAAAGTTTCAAGGGGTAAATGGGATATTATCCTGGCGGATGGTAAAGGGGTTGCAAATGGTAATATTACCTACGTATTTTATTTCAGAACCAACTTTAATAAAGCTGCTTATCTTGCTAACACCATTTCTAATGAAGGTGACTCGCTGGTTGTTTTTAACTGGTCGCCAAACATGTGGGATCAGTCACATAACATGGATCATTACACACTAAAAGTAATTCTCCCTCAGCAAGCTGTGCAGGGTGTTGAAGGACTAAGAGAACATTACATGGGAAACAATATTATCCAAACAGAAAAATTTGTAAATGAGAAGTTTTTAATTGATTATCAGAAAGCTGAAAGTGGTAAGTTGATTATTCTTTTCCATAAAGATAATCCCGGAAACCTTTTTGACATGCGTACACAGTTTTATATGCCGGCAGAATGGTTTATTCTATCTCAAACAGAAACCATTCCATATCAAGAAGAAACAACAAGCTATGAGGATGAAACTTACTATGAATATGACGACTATATTATTAAGCCAAGCGGAAGTAGAAACGATTTATTACTTTGGGCTTTGGGATTGGGTGCGCTGTTTTTCTTTGTTGTTAACCGAAAACATAAATCAATGGTTAAGGCAAAGGCAGGCATGAATGATGCAAGCTGGGATAGCCTTGACTGGACACCTCCAAAGCTTACTCTTTCTCATTATCATATAGATGGTAAAATATGTTTGGATTTAACACCACTTGAAGCCGCATTTTATCTTGAAGTGCCTTTTAAAAGCATAATGAGTGGAATGTTAACTGCAATGGAAAATGAACAAATCCTACAAGTTATTGTTAAATCACCACTAAAAGTAGAAACTTTTGGTACGGCAGAAGGACATAAACTAGGTGAATACGAAACCCAGTTATTTAATTCATTAGCAGATGATGGAGAGTTTTCGCAGCAGGAATTAGAAGATTTAATGAACCTAATCGTAAAAAAAATACAAAAAAAGGCATGGGATTGTGATATTGAAGAAACTAAAAGCTATTACAGGCAAATGATGGGCGATTGGGAGGAAAAAAACATTCCGCAGGAAAAAAGGACACAGTTTAGAAACGAACGCAGCAATCATCTATGGTACTATTGGTATTATGGTAATCAGCCGCATTGGAACTATCGGTATAATGACCGTAACCCACATGAATATGAATATGATATACCAATTGATATGGATCACCTGAGTGCACCTTCGTTAGATATAATGGAAAATATAAACGTTTGTCACGATGCTTGTCATTCTGCTTGTCACTCGGCTTGCCATTCAGCATGTCATTCGGCCTGTCATTCAGCTTGTCACTCAGCATGTGTAAGCGGCGGATCACATTAAATTGGCAGTTAGAAAATATAAAGTTTATAATGAAACATTAGGGAACATATATGCTTTGCGTTGTCTTTGTGAAACTTTGTGTAATAGTTATTTCGCAAAGAACCACAAAGGTATCACAAAGTTACGCAGAGAACACTAATGAATCTATTATTATCTGTGGCTATTAATAAAATAAAAATTTAATGATAAAGACAATAAAAGGTATTGCCTGGGTTGATGAGTTTATCGAAAATGTTCGTCCTTACGTGTTTGTACGTACCGAGGATAATATATTGATAAAACAACCGAACCAGGCTACAAAAATAAATGCGACAGGCAGTAAAATAATGAAGTTTCTACTGGATGGTGGTAGTACGACTGACCTGTTGAAAAAAACAGGGGCAGACAAAGCTGAAGAAATAGAAAGCTTTATGATTGCTATTAAAAACTACCTGGAAGGCGATTTAGACGAATTTAGTCTGAACCCCGCAGTTGAAACGGAACCTTTTGCTTTGCAGTTTAGCAAGTTACCTGTTCTTTCAGAGCTGGCACTTACCTATAAATGTAATCTTGAATGTAAGTTCTGCTATGCAGGATGTAATTGTACCGTTAATCCAGCAGGAAGTAATGATGAATTGGAACTGGATGAGTTTAAGGCGGTTATTAAAACCATTTTTCAAGAATCCAAAGTACCATCCATTAGCTTTACAGGTGGCGAACCTACATTACGGCCAAAAATACTGATTGCCTGTACTGAATATGCGAAAAGTTTAGGTATGCGTGTTAACCTCATCACAAATGGTACACTAATTACTCCTGAATATGCTCAAAATCTGAAAAATGCAGGATTAGACTCAGTACAGGTAAGTATTGAAGGGGTTACAGCTGAAACACATGATAATTTAGTAAAACAAAAAGGGGCATTTGAAAAGGCATTGCGTACGATTTCTTTGTTTAAAGATCTTGGATTACATGTACACACAAATAGTACATTAAATTTACATAATGTAAAAGAAAGCAGGCTATTACCTGAATTTGTGAAAACCACATTGGGATTGGATCGTTTTAGTATGAATTTGGTAATTCCAACAGGAAGCAGCGTGTTTAATGATGATTTGGTAATTAAATACAGCGAAGTAGGCCCAATAATTTTGGATATTCAACGGGAAAGCAAAAAGCATGGAGTAGAATTTATGTGGTATTCTCCAATTCCGATGTGCATGTTTAACACAATAACCAATGAGCTAGGTAATAAAGGTTGTGCTGCTTGTGATGGACTTATTTCTGTGGCACCAAATGGTGACATTTTACCATGCTCCTCATATGATGAACCAGTAGGTAATTTAAAAGAAAAAAGCTTTCCGGAAATTTGGCAGGGAGACCGTGCAAAATATTTCAGAGATAAAGAGTATGCCCACGAAATTTGTCAAAGCTGTGAACATCTGGCTGTTTGTAATGGTGCGTGCCCCCTTTACTGGCGTAACATGGGTTATGATGAGTTGATTGAAGCAAATAAAAAGCATTAATTAAGTTGATACTAT
>JAOZNO010000633.1 GCA_029933755.1 Bacteroidales bacterium
TAAATTGAAAGTTAGGTGTTTCAAAACGCCCAACGCCTCATATACCAACCGTTAGGCTACATATTAAGAAATGGAAAACGAAATCATTAGAATATTAACTTGCGATAATTTAACAGAAGCACATTTAGTAAAAGGACGATTAGAAAACGATGGGATTAATTGTTTTTTAACCAATCAAAATTTTACAAATCTTGTTCCGATGTATAACAATATGATGGGTGCAGGTATTCAAATAATGATTGAAGAAAAGAATTACGAAGAAGCCTATGAGATATTACAGGATAAAATAAATCCACAAACAAAAAATCTAACTTGTCCAAATTGTGGTTCAAACAACATTAAATTAGGCTTAGGTAAATACAAAGGATTTAAATTATTAAATATTTTTATTGCTATATTTTCATTTCTTCCTCTTGGAAATTTAAAACCTAAATATTTCTGCAAGGATTGCAAGACTGAAATAAATTAAAAAAAATCGTATATTTGTATAAAATATTAAATAATGAGTGAAGAAAAAGAAATAAATGTTGAGAAAATTGTTAATCATTGGGTAAAAACATCCGATGAAGATTTTGATACAATGAATTCTTTATTTAAATCAAAAACATATCATTGGTCATTATTTTTAGGACATATTTCTACCGAAAAATTATTAAAAGCATATTTTGTCCAAACAAAAAAGAAGCACTCTCCTCCAATTCATAATTTAATACGAATTGCTGAGAAATCTAATCTTGAATTAACGGAAGAATATGAAGACTGGTTAGACGCAATTTCTTTGTTTAATATTAATGCAAGATATGATGATTTTAAACGTGAATTCTACAAACAATGCACAGAAGAATTTACTAAAATGTGGATTGAACGAATTAAAGAAATAAGAGAATGGATAAAAGAGAAATTGTAGATATTGTTAATGAATTTGCTTTGAAAGTTGTTGAAAAATATGACTGTGTTGGAATTGTACTTTTTGGTTCATACGCAAAAGGTTCATATCATACCGACAGCGATATTGATATTGCCGTGATATTAAAAGACTATGATAATCTAATGAATATCCAACTTGACTTAATGAAATTACGACGTAAAATTGATAGTAGAATTGAACCACATCCAATTAAAGAAAGTGATTTTAAAGAAGGAGGCCCATTAATAAATGAGATAAAAAAATATGGGGAAATAATAAATATAAACGCAGCCTAATCAAGATGGCCAGTAAGCTAACAGCTTACTGGCGCACCTCTCACAGCTCTACTGAGCGGATAGCCGAAGTACCACCAGACACTTCAACTACGCTCAGCATAAACCAAGCGGGTCTTCCCGAAGAGAAATCGAAACAGTATACGGCGGTTCTCTAAATCATAAAAAAACAGATAACTTTGGTAATAAGTTAAGACTTTTAAAGTCATTTAAGCTACTTTATCCTGATAGAAAGGGCGCCTAAATTTCTAATTGAACCATCCGGGCCTTTTGCCTTAATATCTTCAATATAGAACTTCTGTCCTTTTTCCATTTTTTGGATTAAGTCAATTTGTCCCTTAGAAAATTTATTGTCGTTGGCTCTTGCTTCAAGTTCAAATCCTTCCATAGTTGTAGCTATTCTAAAACTTACTACATTAAATTTTAGAGCAAAATCAAAATTAGCTAATAAAACCTCAATTCCGCCAGCATCCAGTAATTCTTGTTTAGAAAGTACTGTTTTACCCCAATTACCTTTTACAATTGCAACAGGGTCAGGCACTTGTTTTACCCTAAACTTATGATCAGAAACAACATCGTCACCAACTTTTACAGATATTGTTACTACGCCTGGCTTTTTTACACGTACCATGTAATTCCCATTTTCACCAGATATTTTTCCATTATCAATTTCTGCTACAACCTTTCCATAATCAGCACCAGTAACTGCTATTGAAACAGGGTTATCGACCCCGATGTATAAAATATTCATTTTTGTTGGCGAAACAGCTGCTATATATTCATTTTCAGGTTCCTGACCATTGGCACATGACATACCAATAAGTAAGAATGAAATAAGTGGAATTAGAACCATTAATTTTAATTTTACACCACTATCAGTTTTTGTTTTTGACATCATAATAATTCGTTTTTTAATTAATGAATAACTAAAGTTTGAAGAAACAGCAACAAGCCGTTCTTCTGCAACCTGGTTAACAAGTAGTGATTGGTATTCCAGTTTATTATAACCGGAATTCAACACCCCTTCGTCAGCCAGAAATTCATGCACTTGTTGAAGTGCTTTCTTAAAAACCCAAATAAATGGATTGAACCACATGGCGGCCACCAAAAGTTCTGATAACAAAAGATCTATTGTATGATATTGATGAGCATGAACTTTCTCATGTTCAATTATTTGTTGATGATTTTCCTTTAATACAGACTCATTTATAAATATCCAATTGAAAAATGTAAAAGGGATAATATTTTTTTTTATGACAACCAGAGTATAGCCGTATTTATTGATTTTTTCAGCATTATAATAGTAGAAAAAGACTTTTGCAATTGAAAATAGCATTCGGGTAATTATAAATGCAGAAATTACAAAATAGACTATTATGATTAATTCTAACCAATTCCTGTTTTGAGTAGGATTTTCTAAATTAGCTTCAATAAGTTCTTCATTTGCAGCATGTTGAATAAGCTCGCCACTATTAGGAGTATCTGTTTTAAAACTTTGTATTTCTGTTAATTTATTGCTCTTATCTTGTTCAGATGTAGGGAAATTAATGGAAACAGGATTAAAAGGCAATAATAATGAAAAGAACATGGAAAAAAGTAGAAAAAATCGTATCAGTTTAAAATCAGTCTCTTTCCTGAAAAGGAAATAATATGCTCCTAATAATACAGATAGTGTTATTGAGGAAATAAGCAAATATTCAAAATAACCTGACATAATTATTTTTTTTGTTTTTCAATTTCCTTCTCAATTAACTGTTTTAGTTCCTCCAGCTCTTGAATGCTTAATTTTTTTTGTTTAACAAAGAAAGAAACTACCTGATTTACAGAATTATTAAAGAAACCTTTTAATGCATCACTAAAAGCATGTTGTCTGTATTCAGCTTTTGATACTTTTGCAAAATACACATGTGTTTTTCCATAAACCTTATGCGAAACATACTCTTTTTTTTCTAAAACTCTAATAACAGTTGAAACTGTATTATATGCCGGTTTTGGATCTGGCAATTGCTCAATTACATCAGTTACAACTCCTTCTTTTATTTCCCATAAAACCTGTAAGATTTCTTCTTGCGCTTTTGTTAATTCCTGCATAA
>JAOZNO010000634.1 GCA_029933755.1 Bacteroidales bacterium
AAATTAATAAGTTAACAATCTAAAGACGAAATACTTTTTTGATTGATGCATTTGTATCAATATTTTATAGATTTGTAGCTTACGGATGAATTAGTAACAACTTAATACCCTTAATTTATATTTAACCTTTAATATTAAAAAATGAAAAAATTAATCTTATTAGCTCTACTTGGAGTTTTCACGATAAACATTACAGCACAAAAGGCAAAAACCAGATCTGTGGGATTCAGATATTACCATCTGCCCTACGCACCATTACATGGCGCAGTTAATACCTACGCAACAATAATTCATAATACTTCTACTAAAGTTAAATTAGATGGATATAAAGAAAATAACTATTTAGTACTACAAGGTTTTGATAAAACCGATCCTTCTAAGGCTGGTGTTGTTATTGAATTTTCAATATATGGTGTACAATCAAAAGCAGATATTAAAACAAAAGAAATCACAAAAAAGGTAGATGATAAGGAAGTGAAAATCACAAAATACTATTACTATATCAGTTCTAAAACTTCAGCAGAATTTAAACTTAAATATATATCCGGTCAAACCATAAAATCAGCAAATTTTAATGGCGGCTCCTATCTTTACGAGAATGAATCAGACTTATACGACACGAATGCTGAAGCACTGACTGCATTTAACAAAAACAAAAAAGCCCTGGTAAAAAATGCGGATGATTCAGGTTTAGAACTCGTTTTAGAGTGGGTAAAAAGCTACCTCGATAACAATCATGGATATTATTACACCACGGCATATGCATCTATTTCTACAGGTAAAGGGAAAAAACATGACTATTCTGATTTAGATGAAGCAAATGAGTTATATAAAACTGCTGCTGTGGAATATGGCACTCAAGGTATTTCGCAAGGGTTTATTGACAAATCAAATAAATGCATTGATGTCTGGAAATCAGCAATATCTGAATTTGATGCAAACAATAAAAAGGCACGTATTTCAAAAAAGAACATTGATAAATTATATGCAAATATAGCCTATGCATATTTATACATGAATGAATTTGAAAAAGCCAGGCAAACAGTAAGAAAAGCCTTGACCGTTGGTAAGTCTGAAGGAACAGAAAAATCGTATATCAAAAAAATTAATGATAGAGAATATCGCTATAAAGCAAATGAAAAAAGGAAACTGGAAGCAAGCAGTCATGTTAATACCAATAGTTCAACTACATCTAGCACAACTACATCTTCTACGGCAACTAAAACACTAAATAAAAAAAACAATACAACTACTAAAAACAATAATATTGTTAATAAAAAATCCTTAACTATTGGTGCAGCAGTTGCTATTCCAATAAAAGGTATAAATACTTCGTATAGAGTTAAAAAAGTATCAAAAACATATACAAGTAGTATGAACGAATATCTTGAAACAACTAGTTTTCATTACAATGGAAGTAGTTTAAAATATAAAATAAAAGATGCAAACAAAAGGGTAGACAGCACTGCTTATAGCTATAATCAAGGAAACATTACTGAAACAACATATTATTATGTTAAAGGTATGGGCAGAAACTGGAAAAAAGATGAGAAAAAAACAATCACTTATGATCTTATTAATAATTTAGTAGTAAAAAAAGTGACCAGAAGCGAAGAGCTAATATATAAATACAACGGGAGTGGCGGTTTAGAGGCACTAATTAGAAAGAAGCTTCTTTATGACAATATTATGTATAAATACACATTCCATTTTAATAGCAATAAGCTATCTCAGGTTAAATCGTTCAGATTTAGAGATGGAGAATGGTTAGAAGAAGAAGATATGGTACTAAATTTTAATCATAGAAACTATACAGTAAAACAAGCTGAATACGGAACGGTATATGAACTTGATTACCGCAATGGACCACTTTCCAGAATTCAAAAATATAAAAACTTCAATGTTGAAAAAGAGGATATGAGTTACATATTTTTTTATGATGCAGATGGAAATATAAACAAACAAAAATTCAAAAATTCATTTGGCAATACTGAAACCTACGAGATAGAATATGAGCAAGATGAAGGTAATGAAGAGTTGTTTTTAGGAACAAAAGATTGGCGGGCAAACACCTTTTTCCACCAAATTACTTTTAACGATTTTTTTGAAGCAGATTATTAAAATAAAAGGCTTTGTGGAAAATATTGTTTATGTAGTCTCTGCAAGAAAACGCCAAATACTGCGTTATTCTCGTCTTAATTTCCAGTCATTTACAAAAGTAAACTCTTGAAAATTAAGACTTCAAAAGCCTTATCTTTGACATTTTCTTATCAGAGACATAGAAAATGCATAGTTTTCGTGCTAGCACTATGTAATAACTGTGTCGTAAATTGGCAATTTATAATGGAAGAATGAAGTATTGGGAAGATTGGAAGTGAAGTTTATTTTCTGTCACTCCATTCATACATATTTTAAAATGAGAACAGTATTCAGTTTTCAGCAAGCAGACTTTGCAGAGCTACTGCTGACTGTAGACTGTAGACTGTCTACTACCAATTTCTGCAAATTCCAAAATAAGTTCCGCAAACTTAAAAACAAGACATTATAAACACACTCTAATTAGAGCATATCCATAAAGTTGGCACTTTAGAAAAACTTCGCAAGTTCAAAAAACTTACTAAGTTAGTACTCAACTTGCAAAATCTTTCAGATTCCGCTAAGGAGGAACAGGCATTGGTAAGTTTCCGGGGAAAGCACACTTTATGGACAAACTATAATTAGCACCCAATGTCGTTTAGTTAGTGAATATATTTACTTTGAACAAATAATAATAGAAACACGGAATGCACGGAAAAACACCGAATGTCACTGAAATAGAAGATTAAGAAAAAATAAAATCCGTGAAGCTCTGTGTTAATCAGTGTTGTCCGTGTTCCCATTTTCTTAACTAAACAACATTGAATTAGCACCCCTTATATTTAATCTGAATTATGTGCCTAATACTTTTCTCTTACAACAGTCATCCCCATTATAAATTAATTCTTGCTTCTAACAGGGATGAATTTTATGAAAGACCAACAAAACAATTATATAAGTGGGCTGATAAAAATATTCTTGCCGGACAGGATAAGATGAATAACGGAACATGGTTAGGCATTAACCCAAACTGGAAATTAGCTGCGATTACAAATTACCGCGATCTGTCAAACATTAAAAAGAATGCACCTTCACGCGGACTTTTAGTCAGTAATTTTCTTGAAAACAGTGAATCGCCTACAAATTATCTTAATAGAATAAGCAATTCTGCTTCTGATTTCAACGGCTATAACCTTTTGGTTGGTGATAAAACCGG
>JAOZNO010000635.1 GCA_029933755.1 Bacteroidales bacterium
TTGATTAGCTTCAATATTTAGATAAAAAGGTTTGCAAATTAACATCTGCATTTAGTCCTAGTTTTTTTCTTAATCTTGAACGTGAAACTTTAACACTTTCAGGCGTAATAAATAAAACCGAAGCAATGTCTTTTGTGTTTAAGCCAAGTTTAAGGAAAGCACTTAATTTTATTTCAGCTGCTGTAAGGTCAGAAAACTCATTTAGTAAGTTTTTGTAAAAATCATCATGAACATCATTAAAGGCCAATTCAAAACGTTTCCAACTATCAGTTTTAATTTTTTCATTAATACTGCTTGATATTTTATTAACAATATCAAGGGCTGCTGTATTTTTGGAATCTATTTGTTTGGAAAGGTCTTTTAAGTTCCTTGTAATTTGAACATTAAATTTATTGTTTCGTATTAAAAATAAGGTGTTTTCAACCAATTCCTTGTTTTTTTGTTCCAATATTTTTTTATTGTATTCTGCTATATTAAGTGCAGAACGTGTACGGGCAACCAGCTCAACTTCATCAATAGGTTTACGGATATAATCGGCTGCTCCGGCTTCAAGTGCTGTTTGCAAATGTTTTACGGTAGTCATTACAGCTGTTGCCATAATTACCGGAATACTTTTTAAATCTTTATTTGTTTTTAGCTGTTTTATTAGTTCAACACCATTCATATTTGGCATATCCCAATCCGAAATAATTAAATCAGGTTTTATTTTTTTAGCAATCATAAATGCAAGTTCACCATCAGTTGCTTGGTAGAGTAAGTAATCCTGTTCAAATTTTTCAAAAATTGAAATAATAATTTGTATGTTTTCAACTAAATCGTCTACTATTAAAATCTTTTTTTTCATTACCCAGGTTTAAATTTCAGCAATTATTATTAGTTTTTGAAACAAATTGGTATTATAATTTGCAACACTTTCATTCATTAATTTTAGCCATGATTTTAAATTATCTGTGTCTGAATTTATCTGACTTAGAAGTTCTTTAATTTTTGTGACTTCGTATAAGTCTGTATTTTTTAATTCCTTAACAATATACTTAATATGTTCTTTTTCATTAGCATCTAATTGTAAGTTTTCATTGATTTTAGAATTTAATTCTGTTTTAGTCTTTTTGATATGTTTAATAATTTTAAGTGTAATAATAAAACTTGTTCCTATTTTGTGTTCAGATTTTACTAATATTTTACCATCCAGTGCTTTTATGGCATTTTTTACAAAAAATAATCCAATACCCGTTGAGCTTACCTTACCCAAATCTGATATATTGTCTTGCTCATAAATTTCAAAAATTTTAGTTAGTTTCTCTTTTTTAATACCTATTCCGGTATCTTTAACTTCTATAACCGCAAAATCATTATTTCTTTTCACTAAAACAGTTATCTTTCCACCAGAAGGAGTGTACTTTATAGCATTTGTAAATAAATTTATAAATATGCGTTTTAAAATATCGTTTTCAGCTAATACTTTGTAATTAATGGGAATATGCTTTTCAAAAAGAACACCTTTATTTTTGAAAAGGAATTCAGTACTTTCAAAGGCATCAAGAATAATTTCTTCTAAATTTATTGCAGTTTTATTTATTGTTAATCTTTTTTGTTCAATTTTAGCAACACTTAAAATATTTTCTACCAGGTTAAGCATATATTGTGATGATTCGTATAATTTACGATCCGCTTCCGTTTTCTTACTTTTACTTGTCGAAATTATTCTGTTAAGAGGATTTTTTAAATCATGAACAATCATTTGTGTATTAATCTCTTTTAGTTTGGTTAAATCCAGCAATTCTTTATTTATTTTTTCTATTTTCTTTTTTTGTTGTTCAAGTGTATTGTTCTGGAATTCAATTTCTTCATATTTTTCTTTAAGAGCAATATTTTTTTGTTTTAATTTTTTTCTTGTTTTTAAAACATAAACTATAAAAACAAGCATGAATAACAAAATAGTAGATAATCCATATTTTTGCATTTTATTTTGTTTAATGATGACATCATTCTTGTTAATTAACTCTTGTTGTTTTGATAACAATAGCTCTTTTTTTTCAGTTTCATATTTGGTTTGCATTTCGGCAAACTGTTTGCTGCTTTTTTCATTAAAAATGCTATCTTTTAAAACGCTTGCTTTTTTAAAGTACTTAAGGGATTCATTAGCTGAGCCTGATATTTCAGCAAGTTTAGATAAAAGAAAGTAATTGTCTTTTGATATTTTTTGATACTTTTGATTAATGGAAATTTGCAAACTCTCATTTGCAATTATTTCTGCCAAATTATAACTTTTACCTTCAAAATTTGCATTTGCCAAAGCGTACAAGCCCAAAGCCAAATGATGTTGGCTATTTACTTCTCTGGCTGTTTTTACAGATAACTTGTAATGATATATCGCTTTTCCAAAGTCTTTCATTCCCAAATAGCTATCACCAATATTACAGTAGGAAAAAGCGATACCTATTTTTTTCGAAATCTTATTATAATTTATTAATGCACTATCAAAGTTTAATAGAGCTTTTTTGTATTCATTCTTTAATAAATAAATTTTCCCTATATTACTATGTGAATAAGCTGTGCCATATAGATAGTTATCTTTTTTAGAAACTTTTAGTCCCTCTAAATAATTTTCCAGGGCTTTATCATTTTTTCCCCATTCAAGATAAATTAAACCAATGTTATTTATAATTAAAGCATATTTTCTTTTATTATCTGTTTCTATAGCAATTTTTAAGGCCTTTTCATAATATTCAAGTGCTAAATTATAATTACTAAAGCCCCAGTGTATTGCACCTAGATTATTTAAAATTGACAAAATTGATTGAGTATCATTATTTTTTTCAGCCAAGGGTATAGCTATTAAAAAGTGCTTTTCTGCATTTTCTAAATTGCCCAAACGCCAAAACATGATTCCTAAAGCCTGCTCACTTTCCATCATCCTTTTGGTATCATTCAATCTTTTTCTAATACTCAGAGATTTTTGATGAAAGTTGATGGATTCCTGAAAACTATCTAAGCGATAAAATATCCTGCCTAATTCGTAATTAATATTTGCTTCTTCGACTTTATTCCTATTTTTTTGAAAGAGTAAGATAGCTGATTCGTAATAAGGAACTGCTTCAGCGTTTTTATTGTATGCTTGAAGAATCGCAGCCATATTCTTTTTAGCAATGGCTTGATATTTAGAGACGTCTTCTTTTTTAGATAAATGCAGAGCTTTATTAGCATAACTATATTTCAGTACAGAGTCTTTCTTAGGAAGATTGTAACTAAGTTTTATAAGATATACAGACGAACTTAGCGCTGCGAATA
>JAOZNO010000636.1 GCA_029933755.1 Bacteroidales bacterium
ATGTTATTCGTTCTTCTGTAAAATGCTTCTGCCGCTATAAATGATTTTTTAAAACGGTTTTGGAAATTAAGTTCATAAGAATCAACAAATTCTGGTTCTAAATCAGGATTGCCAACTCTTACATTTAATGGGTCAGAATAATTTGGAAAAGGGTTTAAATTTCTATTTCTTGGTCGATTTAACCTACGACTATAGCTTAATTGAAATTGTTGCTTTTCATTAAGCTCTCTGGTTAAATACGCACTTGGGAAAAAATCCAGCCTGTTTACTATATATTGATCTCCTGTGTTGTATAGGTCAATAATTCGGTCAGTATATTCGGTTCTAAGTCCAAATTTATAATCAAAGCCTATTACTTTGCTAGTATAAGTTCCATAAATAGCTTGAATATTTCTGGTAAAATCTGCTTTGTTACTTATATCTGTATCAAGCTCCCATTCATCTGTACTTTCATTAAAAACACTATACTGATAATCCGAAGTACTTATATCAAATCTGCCATGATATCCTGCTTCAAATATTCCATTGGCTCCAATTGGTGAAACAAAATCAAATTGATACCTGTATTGATTTCGTGGCGTTAATTGATCTGTTTTTCTTTTCTCTGGATTATCATCAATGATGTTGTTTTCTGAATCAGTAATATATTTGAACTGATCATCAAATCTTATTCCATCCCAATTTGAATAGTACAATAACACATCCAGCTTCTGATCTGGTTTTTTGAATTTAAGATTATAATTCAGATTAATATTATAGGATGAACCATCGTATCCCAAATTATTGTCACGTAAATAATAGTCATCAGTACTGGTTGGGGCAGTCCATTCATGATAGTTTGATTTAGATTCTCTACTGAATTTTCTTGCACCTGATCTTCCAGATATAGAAAGCGAATTGTTATCATTTATATAATAATCAATACCGCCCTGAAATCCATAACCATAAATATTCATATTACGGTCACCACTATAACTCATATAATAGCTTGTGTCAGGATAGTAGGTTATTCTGTCCTGCATCCCACTTCCGTATCTCATATCATTCCTGTAATCAAGTCCTGCTGTAAAATTAAATTTACCGGTTTTGTAATTTAGTAATACATTGCCTTTGTACTTATCTCTTGTTCCGGCTGATAAATTAACCACTCCATTAAAACCAACCTGTTTCTTTTTTTTCATAATTATATTAATGATTCCGGCAGCACCATCCGGATCAAATTTTGCAGATGGGTTGGTAATAATCTCAATGTTTTCAATTACATTGGCCGGAATTTGTTGTAATACTTCACTTGCTTCCAGAACGGTAGGCTTTCCATCAATTAGTACAGTAAAACTTGAACTACCTCTCAATTCCACATTTCCGTCAATATCAACGCTTACAGATGGAGTATTCTCTAAAATATCAACTGCACTACCACCGGCGGCGTTAACGTCCTGACTAACATTTATAATCTTTTTATCTATTTTATACTGTACGTGTGATTTATCTGCAACTATATTTACATCGTCAATTTCTACCGATGAGCCTTCCAGTTTGATCTTACCCATGTTCTGCTCAGTTCCTTGTCCTTTTCCCCTTCCTTTTGGCATTAAGTAAATTGGTTTAATTTCTTTTGTATTGAAACCAATAAACTTAATTCGTACTTTATAAGCACCAAGTTTAATTTCTTTGATTTTAAAATATCCATTTACATCAGTTATTCCACCTGTAACTAATTTCGAATCTCTTAACGAAAACAATGAAATTGTTGCGTATTCTACAGCATTACCTTGATCATCATGTACAATTCCTGATAATATACCAATTTTTGGCATATCTCTACCTTGACCGCCACCTGGCCTTTGGGCTATTATTGCACTGCTTAAACTAAGTATTATAATTACCCCAAGAATTTTTAACTTTTGCATAAATTTGATTTTGAATTAAAGTGCTGATTATTAATTAATAATAAATTATTAGATAAAAAATTTATCTGCTTTGCTAGATAAGACACCAAAATAAAAATAAACTTGCGCTGAAATTAATGTATTTTTGTAAAAAATGACTTTTCAGAGAATTACTTGTTCTATGCATAAAAAAGCAATTGAAATAGTAAAGGAATATTACCCTGAAGTTGATGAGGCTTTGTTTAAGGATTTGTTAAATTATATTTCTGAAAAAAGTGAGGGTGAGGATTTAATAAACTCCGGTAAATTAAGTAATGCTATAGGGATTAACAAGGTTGGAGTAAAGGAAATTAACCTAAGGTCAACAGCTGTAGTGTCTGGTTTTTTATTTTATTGTATTGAATCGAGTAAAATAGAGTTTAATGAAATTGAAACTCTCTTTGGAAAAGAAACTGCTAAAATTGTTGGTGGGTTAATAAAAGTTCCTGAAATTCAGCTTGATAAGTTGAGTATCCAATCTGAAAATTTTATTAAACTATTATTAACCATTTCATCTGATATACGTTCTATTTTAATAAAACTGGCTGAAATGCTTTATTTGTTAAGAAACCTAAAAGACAAATCTAGTACAGAACAAATAAAACTTTCTTCTGAAATTTCAGCACTTTATGCTCCAATAGCGCACAGATTGGGCTTATATGCTATAAAAAGTGAAATGGAAGATCTTTCAATGAAGTATCTTCACCCAGATACGTACAAAGAAATTGCTAAAACACTAGAAAAAACAAAAGCAAACAGGAATAAATATATTGAGCAATTTGTATCTCCATTAAATAAGGAACTAAAAAAAGGAAATATCCGTTGCGAAATTAAAGGACGACCCAAATCTATTTTTTCTATATGGAATAAGATGCTGAAGCAGGGTGTTGAGTTTGATGAGGTTTACGATAAATTTGCCATAAGGGTTATAATTGAAAGTAAGTCTGAGGATGAAAAGGCAAATTGCTGGCAGGTTTACTCAATTATTACTGATAAGTACATTCCAAACCCTAGGCGTTTACGTGATTGGATAACATCGCCAAAAACAAGTGGTTATGAATCTTTACATACTACCGTAATTGGGCCTGAACAAAAATGGGTTGAAGTGCAAATTCGAACACTGCGTATGGATGAAATTGCTGAAAAAGGGCATGCCGCACATTGGAAATATAAAGAAAAAAAGGAAGGAAAAGAAAAATCGGATTGGCTTAGCAAAATGCGCGAGGCTCTTGAGAAATCAGATAAAGAAAATGAAACCAAGCAGGATAAAGATAAAGCAAAGCTTTATACTGATGAGATTTTCATTTTTACACCTAATGGTGATTTAAGGCGTTTGCACAGAGCATATAGTGTGCTTG
>JAOZNO010000637.1 GCA_029933755.1 Bacteroidales bacterium
AGAGCTTGGCAGTAATCAGTCTACTAGTATGCAGTAGTTCTAGGTCTGCCTACTGAGAACTGAAGACTATTCTCATTTCAAAATAGTAAAATGCTGACATTATAGACACACGCTAATTAGCCAATCACGAACAAACTAATTACTAATAAACTAATTACTAAAATTATGACTGAACAAATACAAAACTCCTTAAGAGACTCAAAAACAGCAAGATGGCTTGCTCTAGTTTTTGTTTCATTAACTCTGGTGGCAGGATATTACTTTGCCGACGTAATGTCACCGCTTAAATCAATGTTAACTGAAAATGCTAAGTACGCATGGGATGGAAATGAATATGGTTTTTTTACCGGAGCGTATTCATGGCTTGTTGTACTTGGATTTTTAATAGCTGGCGGGATTTTACTTGACAAAAGCGGAATACGGTTTACAGGAATCATATTTTCAGTTGTTATGATTCTGGGGGCAAGTCTGAATTATTACGCACTAACGGATACATTTTTAGATGGTGGATTTGGATATGATTTCTTTAACTCATTTATGAAAAACTACAATCCTTCAGTAAAACTTGCTGCAGTTGGATATGCTATTTTTGGTTTAGGTATTGAGATATTGGGTGTAACCGGTTCAAGAATTGTTGTTAAATGGTTTAAAGGTAAGGAAATGGCTTTTGCAATGGCTTTACAAGTTGCTTTCGGACGCTTAGGAATGCTTTGGGTATTTTGGCAAGCACCAAGATTAGCAGGCGCAGAAGGTATTGTAACAAGGCCACTTGCTCTTGGTATATTAATATTAATTATTGGTTTCTTAACATACCTTGTATACTCGGTAATGGATTTTAAATTAGATAAACAGGAGGAAATTGATTTATCCGATGAAGAAGAAGATTTTAAACTTTCTGATATTGCAAAAATCTTAACAAATAGGGCTTTCTGGTATATAGCAATGCTTTGTGTATTATTTTATTCAGCAGTTTTCCCATTTATGAAATATGCACCCGATTTAATGGTAAATAAATTTATGGTTCTTAAAGAAGTAGCTGGTGATATACCTTCATATTTACCACTGGGAACCATGTTGTTAACACCCGTTGTAGGTTTATTCCTGGACTATAAAGGCAAAAGTGCCAGTATAATGATTTTAGGTTCTTTATTACTAATTCTTGTTCATTTAGGGTTTGCTTATGGCCCTGCAAGTCAATCATTTGCTATTGCCATGATGATTATTTTAGGGATTTCATTCTCTTTTGTTCCAGGCGCAATGTGGCCTGCTGTTCCAAAGATTGTTAAAGAACAATATCTAGGTACTGCGTATTCTTTAATATTTTGGATACAAAACTGGGGCTTAATGGGCTTACCTATGTTAATTGGTTGGGCTTTAGAAAAGTACAACCCCGGAGTTACTGAACAAATCCAAAATGGTATAAATGCACATTACGATTATACTGTACCGATGTTGATTTTTGCATCAACGGGCTTTTTAGGCTTAATATTCGCCTTTTTATTAAAGGCAGAGGACAAGAAAAAAGGGTATGGTTTAGAGCTTCCGAATAAAGTTGCATAAACCTATAAAACACTTTTACTTAAAAAGCTGTAAACTCATTGATTAATATCTTTGAATTTACAGCTTTTTTATTATTATCCAGATCTGTATTTTCAAGAAATACACTTTCTTTTTAAATTCCTCTATGAGGATTTTTTAGGAATATTTTTCAAAGTTTCCACAAGATAATCCCAAAACTTAACAACAGTATCAACCTTAATCTTCTCATCTGGCGAATGAGGAAATCTAATAGTTGGGCCAAATGAAATCATATCCCAATTTGGATAAGTAGCACCCAGAATACCACATTCTAATCCTGCATGAATTACTTTTACTTCAGGTACCTTCCCATATTTATTATTGTAGACTTCTTTCATTGTGCTTAATATATCTGAATTCGTATTTGGCTCCCAACCAGGGTATTCACCACTAAATTCAACTTTAGCACCATATTTTTCGAAATTTTCCTTTAATTTATCACAAAGCGCATTTTTTGATTCCTCAACAGAACTTCTTTGTAAGGAAAGAACTTTAATTTTTCCGTTTCCTGATTTAACAATAGCTAAATTTGTAGAGGTTTCAACCACATCAGGCATATCTTTAAGCCAATTAATTACGCCATTTGGACAAAAATGAATAGCATTCAGTAGATTATCAAATGTTTCAACATCAATAAAACTTTCCGGCATCGTAGTTTCTTCAATTATTATTTTCAAACCAGGATCATCAGTGATGATTTGTTTATAATACGCTTCTATTTCAACAGCTAATGATTTAAAAGCATCTACTTCCTCATTAGGAACTGCAACCGTGGCAAAAGACTCTCGCGGAATAGCATTACGTAAACTGCCTCCATCTATTTTATGTAATAAAAGGCCATAATGTTCATTTGCGTTAATTAAAACACGATTCATTATTTGATTGGCATTTCCTCTTTTTAACGGAATATCAAGTCCTGAATGTCCACCTTTTAGTCCGGTTACACTTATTTTAAAAGCTTTAAAGTCCTCAGGAGCAGATTCAGTTTGATAATCAAAAGTAGCCGAAGTATTTATTCCTCCAGCACAGCCAATATAAAGTTCTCCTTCATCTTCAGAGTCAAGATTCATAAGAATATCACCATCGAGCACTCCTGCCTTTAATTCATTGGCACCCGTCATACCCGTTTCTTCATCCATAGTAAATAAGCCTTCAATAGGCCCGTGAACTAAATCTGTTGATTCCAGGATGGCCATTGCTGCTGCAACACCAATACCATTATCAGCACCAAGGGTTGTTCCATTAGCAGTAACCCAATCACCATCTACATATGCTTCTATTGGGTCTTTTTCAAAATCATGTACCTTGTCAGAATTCTTTTGTGGAACCATATCTACATGTCCTTGTAAAATTACCCCTTTTCGGTTTTCCATACCTTTTGTAGCTGGTTTTTTAATGATTACGTTACCAACATGATCAACAATTGTTTCCAGACCAAGTTTTTCACCAAACTCTTTTACAAATTCTATTGCTTTGCCTTCCCTTTTAGAAGGTCTGGGAATTTGAGTCAATGCATAAAAATTTTTCCAAACTATTTCAGGTTTGATTTTCGCTATATTATTTTCCATAATAATAATTTATCTTAATTTTTTCATAAAAGTATAACATTTTGAAAAAACTAAAAAACCATGCACCACCAAATTAAGCGTTCAATAAAAAATAACTTGGATTTTAATTTGGGAAAATTGTATAATTCC
>JAOZNO010000638.1 GCA_029933755.1 Bacteroidales bacterium
ACCATTTAGTATAACTTTAGAAATACCATCTATTCCACGTAAATCATCTTCAATTCTGCGTGCGTATGTTTTAAGTGTTCGTAAATCAACATCACCATTAATGGTAAAGAAAATGGCAGGAGCAATAAATTCTGCTTTACGGATATTAGGTGGCTCCATTCCGGCAGGAAAAGAATTAATACCATCAACGGCATTTTTTACATCTTGCAGAATAAGGTCAGGGTTTTCACCAGCTTCTAAAGAAATATTTACTACACCAGTATTTTCATACGATTTTGAAGTAATTAAGTCAATGCCGGTAATTCCTTTTAAATTATCTTCAATTTTTAAAATAATACCTTGCTCAATCTCTTCTGGTGATGCGCCTGGGTATACAGCAGTAACAACTATTCTGCCCGGATCTATTTGAGGAACAAGTGTTGAATTCAGACTTTTCAGTCCAAAAAAACCCATAACAACAATCATTAAGATAAGTATATTTGCTGCTACCGGATATTTTATAAAATATGTAATTAAATTTCTCATTCTTTATTTTTTTTTTGAACCATATAAGGCATATAAGCTCATATAAGTTTTTTTGTAATTTTCGTGCAAAGTCGCTAAGCTTTTTATATTATTATTTAACTTTTAGTTACGAATATACCAATGACCAACGACAGCAAAGCGAATGACAATCAATGACCAATAAACTAATGACCAATAGTCCAATTATTTACCCAGAGCGTGTTTACTGAGCGAAGTCGAAGTAAAGTCGAAGGGCTAAAACTTAACCTGCATATCTTCATGTATTCCTTTTGTTTTTTTAGATATAAGCGTTCCGTCTTCAAGACCTGAAACGATGCAGTATTCTTCCCGGGTTTGAATAATATTTACTTTTTTACGGTTAATTTTTCCATTTTCAACAACAAATACTTCACTATTATTCAAAATCAATTTTCGTGGCAAACTAAAAGCATTGCTTTGTACCGAAGTTTTTATATTTCCATTTAAATACAAACCTTCTCGCAAACCATTACCGATAACTGTAATAAATATTTTAACTGTTTGGGTCTGACTGTCAATAATATCACTAATTCGTGTTACTTTTCCTGTCCATATTTTTTGTGTAGTAGCATCGGTTAGTTCAACCTTGTCGTTTATCTTGATAAAATCAATTTCAGTACGGTTAATCTCTACTTCTAAATCATAAATACCCGGATTAAAAAATTCACCTAATTTTTGACCGCTTCGTACTAAAGTTCCCGGTTTAATCATGCTTTGTGAAACAACACCACTAAACGGTGCACGAATGGTAAATTTTGCCTGTCGTGTTTCAAGGCTCTTAATATTGTAGTATGTTTGATAGATTCCTTGTCCGGCTATATAATATTTTTCCTGATTATTTGCTGCTTTTGGTAAGGCCTTAGTTGTTTTCTCAATTTCAAAGTTTTCAAGATAGTTTTTCCAGTTTTCATAACTTGTAGGATAATCAAATTTAAGATCGGGAATAACTTTAGTAATTAAATTAAGTAAACTGCTACGCTGCGAAACTAAACTCATATAGTTTTCATCATTGTTAATTCGCAATAAAACTTCATTTTTATTGTATGATATACCTTCCAAAAATTCTTTAGAAGTATTTTCAAGTACACCACTAACTTCCGAAAAAATTTCAATTTTTTGTTTTCCAACAGTTTTTCCAATAATATTAATTTCGCTACGAATTTGTGTATTTTTCACTTCAAGTGTTGAAACCGTAATACGATTATCAACCTCAGCTTTACGCTCAGCCGGCTTTTTCATTCCAACTAAAGTAATGGTTGTTACTACAGTTGCTAAAATCAGTAATCCGGTTAATCCTAAACCCATTCTTTTTTTCGTCTTTGCCGTCATAGTATGTGTTTTTTATATTGATGTTTATTTTTGAACAAATGTATGTTGTCAAATAAAGATCAGCTAATTATTTCGATATACGACACAGCTAAACGATAACTGACTAGAAAACTCATATATTTGATTTATAGACAGAAGTCCCTAAATAAATGCTGAAAACAGCTTAAGAAATGTCGTTTATCGAAAAATCTTGCATTTATTAATCTTAAGCATGTTATTTTGTGTGATTTTAATTATTTTTATAAAAAATACTAAATGCAATATTCAAAACATTTCATCAGCTTTATAAATAACAGGCTTTTACAACATATACTCTTTTGGGGCTTTTTCATATTTTTAGAAACATTACATATTTATGATAATACAACAGAACTCAATTTATTTTCTGTATTACTTTTAGTAATAAGTAAATTTTCAGCAGCAGTCGTTCTTATCTATTTAAATTTACTAATTTTCATTCCTTATTTGCTCGAAAAAAACAAAACACTTTTCTATATTATTACAATTGCAAGTAGCTATTTCATAGTTGTTTATTCAGTGTATGGATTACATTTATTATTTTCGTTAGAGCGTTTTACTTTTATTGAAGATCATATTGAGCGACCAAGGTTATTGGCAGTACTGTTCGGACTAACATTTCTTCTTACCATTTTATCGTCCTTAATACATTTTGCCAAGCGTTGGGTAAAGCTTAAGGATGTTGAGTTAGATTTTAAAGAAGAACAAAGACAACGGCTTGAAGCTGAACTAAAAACACTTAAAGCTCAAATAAATCCACATTTTCTTTTTAATTCGCTAAACAATATTTATTCTTTAAGTTTAGATAAATCTGATTTGGCTCCTGAAATGATTTTGAAATTATCTGATTTAATGAGTTATATTATTTATGATGCACGCGAAGAATTTGTCCCCTTAAAAAAAGAGCTTGAATTTATTGAAAACCATATTGATTTAGAACGCATTAGGGTAAGTAATCGTGTAGATACCAACTATGAAAGTGATGAAAGTTTATGGAAGTATAACATAGCACCTTTATTGCTTACACCCTTTATTGAAAACGCATTTAAATATGTATCTGCGAGGAAAGATGAAAAAGCATTTATTAATATTAAACTTTCGGAGAATCAGGATGAATTACACTTTTTTATTGAAAATTCAGCTGAAGAAGAACTGGCAACGTTCGAGCATAATAATCATGGAATTGGCATTGAAAATGTAAAAAAACGTCTTAAACTTATATATCCTGACAAACATAAGTTAGACATTGAACATAATGATAAGAAGTTCACAATTAACTTGAAGATTAAGATTTAGAATGACGAAAGGCTTGAAGACCGAAGACGGAAGTATTATGCCGCAGACTTTAAAAATCAAATCTTAAATTGGAAATACATAATTTACG
>JAOZNO010000639.1 GCA_029933755.1 Bacteroidales bacterium
AATTAAGATCCTGTTCATGAATTTCGTATTCTTCACCATTGTATAATAATAAATTAACCGGATCTTTCAGATTCCAATTACGATTTGTTCCCATACTAATTCCATCAATTTTAATTCTGAGTTTTTTAGGTTTAGCTGTAGATTCTGTATCTGTTTCATTTAAAAACCACCTGCTTTTTTTTGCAGCTCTTTTGATAAATATCCAGGGTTCTTCAAGTTCCATTTCAAAAATAGTATTACTATTGCTTAAAGGAGCGTTTTTATCAAAACTTAAAATAATCAAAAGCTTTTTTTCTGTTTCAGGACTTTTTAGTACATATGCAGCATCCCAAACAAAGTCACCGTCAAAATCACCATAAGCTGTTGAGTTGTATCGCGATTTTACCGGCTCACTGAATATTTGATAAACTTCTTTGTTTAAGTCTTCATCTTCAAAAAACTCTTTGTGTTCATCTGCAATTTTCGTAATGTATCCTTTTTCATCCAAATACCTTAAAATACCAAGGCGATATTGTGTTTTACTAAGCCTGCTTTTACTTCTTTTATCCCCAAAAAGTCCTTCAAGCATATAATATGTCCTGGGGCCTGAAATATATTCCTTCCATACATATCCTTTTTGTCCATCAATTAATACCTCGGCCCATTCACCCTCAGCATCATAAACCAATAGTTCAGTGCCATATTCGATTCGTCCCATTTTTAGTGCATTTTTTTCACCTTTGGTACGTACATTAACTCCATCTGAAATAACATACATTTTTTCTGCTGATAAATCTTTTTGAAGCATACTTAACATTGGACCCAAAACAAGGTATATTATAAAAAGGACAGGAACTGCTCCTAAGAAAATACCTCCTAAAATTACTTTTTTCTTATCTTTACTTTCAGCCATCTTTGCTACTAAATTATTTAGTTAAATTATTATTGAATATAGGCCACCTCTATTAATTACTTTTTTGCTTTAAATTAATTATTAGAGGTGGCCTATCTCCTCATTTGGTTTTGTGTGTTTCATCAAAATTAGCTATTTTTATTGATAAGATAAAATCTAAACTCAGTTTAGTATGTGCTTTCAGGAAAGAATAGCATGTAAATATATGGTTTTTTCATAGTTTGTTATATTATTGTATTGCTATACTGTTTATGCATACCAATTTAGGATAAAAACATCTTTGCATAACAATTGATAGATTAAAATGAAAAAAAACGGATCTGTTTAAGGCAACTGTTAATATTACTTGCAGATTCCTAAAATTTATTTATATTTATTGATTAATTGAGATTTTATGGATAAAGAAGAATTTAAGGTTGAGGTTTGGGGGCTTTTTGATTTAACAAAAAAGCAGATTTTGGTATTTCAGATGGTTTTTTTAATGCTTTTTATTGGTTTAACTGCATTTTTGTTTGCATATAATTTTGAACAACATGTTGGTAATGAGAGTTATAATTTTCATGCTACTTATGCAAAATATTTTAGTTTGTTGGCAACTATTTTAATTGTAATTGAAACACAATTTTTGTGGTCAAAGTTTACACAGGCACAGCTGGATTTAATTAGAGAACAAAAAACAGAAATTGAACAACAAAAAGAAGAAATACTTGCACAGAATGAACAGTTATTAGAACATCAGGAAAGAATACTTAATGATCAGGAAAAAATTGAAGCTCAGAACAAAGATATTACAGATAGTATAAAATATGCAAGCAGGATTCAGTCAGCTTTACTCCCTTCAGAGAAAAAAATGAAAAGATTACTTCGTGATTTTTTTCTTTATTATAAACCCCGGGATATTGTTAGTGGTGATTTTTACTGGATTGATGAGTATAATGATAAAGTTGTTATTGCAGCAGCAGACTGTACAGGTCACGGTGTACCGGGCGCATTTGTGTCGGCATTGGGTATTTCAATGCTTAATGAAGTTTTACAGCGTGCCGTTTCTACGGGTGAGTATCTTAATCCTGCACTAATGCTAAACCGCTTAAGAGAACGGATGAATTCGTCAATATCAAGAACCGAAAACACTGAAGATACTTATGATGGAATGGATATTTCTATTTGTATGATTGATAGAAAACAAAATACACTTGAATATGCAGGCGCATTACAACCAATATACCTGCTTAAAAAGATTTCGGAAAAACCAGTGGAATATGAACTTAGTTCAATGAAACCTGATGTGCACCCTATAAGCTTGACTGATTTTAAAGAACATACCTACCAAACAACCATTATTAATATTAATAAAGGCGATTTAATTTACATGTTTTCTGATGGTTACGCAGATCAGTTTGGGGGCAAAAAACGAAAAAAATTCTTAACTGTTAACTTCAGAAAACTTTTGGTTTCTATTGCTGAAAAGCCTGTTGAGATACAAAAAGAGGAGCTGGATAAAACATTAGTCGAATGGAAAGGAGATATTGAACAAATTGATGATATTATGGTTATTGGAATTAGGGTATAAAGCAACAACACTACGTTGAATTATAAATTTGATATTAAAGATTATAAATTAAGTTGTGAATAATCAGCATCTCACTTCAATCAGATATGTTTTATCAATAATTTAATACAATGGTTTGGTGTGTTTTCCACAAATACCTGATATAGAAACAATTCTGAAAATTATTTAATTTATTAAAAACTATGGCTTTGCGACTTTGCGGCTTTGCGAGAAACAAAAACTTAACGAACTATTGAAGTAAAACAGATGACAAAAAAGATTTTTTCATATAATGTAAATGGTATTCGTGCTGCTTTTAAAAAAGGATTAATTGACTGGATGAAGCTAGTAAATCCTGATATTTTATGTATTCAGGAAACAAAGGCACAGCCAGAACAAATTGATGTTTCTGAATTTGAAGCAATGGGTTACCACAGCTACTGGTATAGTGCTCAGAAAAAAGGCTATAGTGGAGTTGGCATAATTTCAAAAGAAAAACCTGATCATGTGGAGTACGGTATGGGTATTGAAAAATATGATAATGAAGGGCGGTTTATTCGTGCTGATTTTGGTGATATTTCTGTAATTAGTGTTTATCACCCTTCCGGTTCAAGCGGAGATGAGCGGCAGGCTTTTAAAATACAATGGTTGTCTGATTTTCAGAACTATATAAAAGAATTAAAAAAAACACGTTCTAAATTAATTATCTCGGGTGATTATAATATCTGTCGCCTGTGGATTGATATTCATAACCCTGAAAAACAGCAAAAAACTTCCGGGTTTTTACCTGAAGAACGTGAATGGTTTCAGGGCTTTGTTGATGATGGCTTT
>JAOZNO010000640.1 GCA_029933755.1 Bacteroidales bacterium
TGTAAATTTAACAAGCCACAGGCTTGAATATTCAAATGATGGTTTAAAGTCGAAAGAAATAATCAATCATCCTGTAATTGGTACATCAGAATATATAACTTTTGAATATAATAATGAGGATGAATTAATAAAAGAATCTTTTTATTACACAGATAATCAGTTAAATAATTATTATACATTTAAATATGATCAATTTGATAATATCCTGAAAGGAACAACTTATTCCAATACTGACGAACAAACGGGTGAAACATTACACTATTACAAAAATAATATGCTTGTTAAATCAGATGTTTATATTTTGGGAAAAGATAGGGTACACTTGGAGCAGATATTAAAAACGTATGATGATAATAACAATATAATTATGTTACAATCAAACATTTTATGGGGGGCCAGTTCACGAAGTAGTTCAATTATAAAATTTATTTATAAGTGATATGAACAAATTAAAAACATTGATAATTATTTTGCTTTTAAATGTGGGCTTAGCCGGGTTTTCGCAAAGAACAACCATAGGTTTTTTAAGTGGTATTAATTTTTCAGATATAAACAACTCTTCGGTTTCGGGAAAGTGGCAATCAATGCCCGGCCCCTTAGCTGGGTTTTATCTGGATTATAAAATCAACAATTTTTTGGCATTATCTGCTGAAGTGGACTACCTTACTTTATACTACCGATATAAATCATATTATAATCCTCATAATTATCCACTAGAAGATTTAAATCTGTCTTCCTCGTATAGGTATTTACCCTGGCCGTCAAATCAAAAATGGGATTTTTCTTATTTGCGGTTTCCAGTCTTGTTTAAATTCTATACACCAACAATACTGAGTTTTCATTTTTCTGCAGGAATGTATTATGCTAAACGCCTCAACTCTTATGATATTCCAATTTATAGCACGATAACGGTTGCTGAGCCTGTAGATTCGGATTACGGATTAATATTCGCATCCGGTGTTTCTTTTACTATACAGGATAGGCTTAAACTAGATTTTGAAATAAGATATGCTGCCGGAAAAGAAACAATAATTAACCAGGATAATGGACAAAATGGAGATTTTGAAGTGTGTTTTGGTTTAGGCTACAATTTAAAATCAAAAAAAAAGAAGAAAAATTTTGGTTTAAGTAGTTTCACGGATACGCTACATCCTAAGTTATCAGTTAAATATACAATGGGGCCAAATATTAGCCAAAATTTTGGAGAAAATAAAAACCAATATGATCTGGGTATTGGTTTTTCAGGTGGATTATCCCTTATTTATCATGCGAACAAAGACATCTCTTTCCAAACAGATGTTTTATATGAACGAAAAAGCTATCGTTTAAATGACAGTAGCAGCACATACTTTTATTACAAGCATGGTGAATATAACACTTTGGTTGATACTAAAACAGATATTGATTACATCAATATTCCATTAATCATGAATGTGTTTTTTGATGAAAAATTAAGATATTACATTAACCTGGGGTTTTATGGTGCAATTCGTATGAATGCCCGTGTTGTTGGCTATTCGTATAGAGAAACTCGTGACGAGAGCCAGTACCTGAGCGAGAAAATTCATATTTATAATAATATTGAAGGCGAATTTAAAAATGCAGATTTAGGCTGGATTGTTGGCACCGGCTATCAAGTACCTATTTTTCAAAAATACAAACTGGATATTGGTTTTCGCTATAACTCATCTTTTTTAAATATTTATAAAAATGCGGTCAATACTGAAAGCATTAAACTCCGTTCGTTTTGCCTTACAGCGGGTCTTATTATTCCTATTATCTAATATAAAGTCGATATGATGAATATCAAATATAGCTACATATTAATTCTATTAATTGCAGCGTCGTGTAATAAATACGAGGGCCCTTTTTTAGAGACCACTGAAAACTATTCGTTCTCAAAATATGGAGATGGACAAAAAACCTTAGCTAGAAATTACTTTGAAGATACGATTGGAATTGTGGTATATAATAATTTAACTTACAGTACAAATGAAGAGTTAAGTGCTTTACTTACAGTTATTGCTGGTGATGGTACTGTAGACGATAATATGATAGATTTTAACAACGGCTATGTTTCGACAAGGTGGAAATCTGGTGGCACGAGTAACAAACAACAAGTGCGTATCGATATTTTTAATAAAAACAAAAAAATGCTAAACAGTATTTTTATTAACTCTTTTGCTTTTCGTGAAAATGTTTGGGATACCGTAACTATAGATCCGGATAAAAGTATCCGGGATATATTAGCTGATACTATAACAAAGCAAACATTTATGATTAGTAATTGCCTGCTACACACACAAAAGGTAAACTATTTTGAATGGGAAGCAGATCAACCCCAAAATTTTAATTGCCCATTTGGCCTATATAAGGATGAAAATGGCATAATCTATTTAAATAACTGGTCCGGCGAAATATTTAAGAGTGTCGATTATGGCAACAATTGGCTTAGTTGTACAAAACCAATTGAAGAACATTCCTATTTTTATTATATGACGGTTACTGAAGATGGATATATTTGGACAAGTACACCCGAATATGAATATAGTTTACGTTGCTCACGCGATGGTGGACAAAGCTGGTCGAAAGACACAATTGGGCTACAGGCTAAAGAATTAATTGGCGATATATTCAGATTGGGTAATGGCGACATCCTTTTTCACTCGTTAAATATGCATTTATACAAATCAACCAACGATGGCAAAAGTTGGGAAACTATGCAATCACCTGAATATTCAACAAAGCTTTATGTTACAGATAAAGGTGAAATTATCATGTTTAATCAGGAAAATGGGGTTTCGATACATAAATCTGCCGATTTAGGGCAAACATTTACTAAAGTCTTTAACGTATGGCCTGAGTATGGCACCTCCATGCAAAAGATCATACAAAAAAGGGGGGATGAGTACTATATATTAATTGTAGGATATGGGATAATAAAAACAATTGATTTTGAAGATTTTGAAACGGTTTGGAGAAATACAGAAATTATATATTTATATATGGATCATTCTGGCGTTTTAATTACGAATGGATTTAATACCCCCACATACTATTACAACAAAAAATAACATTATGAAGTATCTAACATTTATTATAATTCTTGTTTATATATTCTCAGCGTGCAAAAAGGAAAATGTTGAACCAGTTGAAATGTCTAATGTTCTATATGCGTTTTGGGTTGAAAATGGTTATGATACGGATATTTCAATATTTAAAAAAGCAAATAAATTTGATTCAGATAAATATGGTTTTCAAATTTTAGAG
>JAOZNO010000641.1 GCA_029933755.1 Bacteroidales bacterium
CCATAAACGCTAGCTAATAAAAGCTGTATAATGTATTGGTAATTAGTAGTTGTAGAGTTTTTGGCATCGCGAATAACTGCCGAATCTTAGATTTTACGGTTTTTAATAATATAAAAATAAAATTAAAAATTTGGCAACTTGCAGATTTGAAAATGTGTCTGATTAAGGCGTACGCTACATAGCCAGGTCGTTGAACTTGACACTCTATGTTTTGTTTCCTTGCAAATTCAACTTATAAATAAATGTCCAGAAAGCCAATAACATATTTATACTTTCCTGTATTATTTTTTATTAGCTTATGGTTAGTAAAGTTAATTGAGTTTGGATTTGATTTGCACTTGCAGGAATTTGGAATTTACCCACGGTCTTATGCTGATTTACCCAAAATAATAACAGCACCTTTTATTCATGGCGATTTTAATCATCTGATATCCAACAGCATTCCATTATTTTTTCTCTCAACTGCTATATTCTATTTTTACCCACGTTTAGCATTTAAAATAATTATTTATACATGGCTACTTACGGGTTTTGGGGTATGGTTGGGAGGAAGATTTGCATGGCATATTGGAGCAAGTGGTTTGGTTTACGCTTTTGCCTCTTTCCTTTTTTTTGCAGGTGTGGTTAGTAAGAATAGAAGGCTAATGGCCATCTCTTTGTTGGTGATTTTCTTATATGGTGGGATGATTTGGGGAATTTTCCCAAATGACCCACATGTTTCATGGGAGGCACATTTATTTGGTTTTTTATCGGGTATTGTTCTCACTTTCTATTATACACCAGAAATAAAATTTGTGGATAGTCCCAAGCAGAATCAGGTGTCAGACGATTTTACTGATTTTAGCACAAGTTGGGGTGATGTGAATTTTAAATATACTGAGAAAAAAGAAGATCCTAGAAATAATTAAATATCTTTATAAAAATTAATATAAACAGATGAAAAAGATAATAAATACAGAAAATGCACCAAAAGCAATTGGGCCTTATAGTCAGGCAGTTTTAAGCGGTAACACCTTATATATTTCTGGTCAAATCCCTATGGATCCATCCACAGGAAAATTAGTTGAAGCTGATATAACTATTCAAACGGAACAGGTTATGAAGAACATTGAGGCCATTCTAAAAGAGGCGGGTTTTAGCTTTGAAGATGTTGTTAAATCTACCTGTTTACTTTCTGATATGACAAATTTTGCTGCAATGAATGATGTTTACGGAAAGTACTATTCTGTGAATCCACCTGCAAGAGCAGCATTTGCTGTAAAAGAACTGCCTTTAAGTGTTTTGGTAGAAATTGAAACCATTGCTGTAAAATAGTCTTATAATCTGAAATCTACCTGTAGACTTTTTATTTTTCTACGCTTGTTTTAATGAGTGATGAGAATTGAAATGTGGTAGAATAATATTCAATTCAATCTAATTTTATTCTAATTAGCAGAACTTATAAAATATTTGTTAAAAAGTTTCTTTAGAATAATTCTAAATAAGTATTGTACTTTGCTATAAATTTTATAGTTTTGACTTTATTTTTAATTAGTCTAAATTATGATTTGCACTGATACCAAGGATACTGTAAAGCAAATATTTACTGAGTATCTTGAAAAAATGGGACATCGAAAAACTCCTGAAAGGTATGCAATACTTGATGAAATTTACTCTCGTGACGGACATTTCGATATTGAAACGCTGTATCTTTTTATGAAAAATAAGAATTACAGAGTAAGCAGAGCAACATTGTATAATACGATTGAACTATTGTTAGACTGTAACCTGGTAATTAAACATCAATTTGGTAAAAATATAGCTCAATTTGAAAAAGCACATGAGTGTCGTCAGCATGATCATTTAATCTGTACTGAATGTGGTAAAGTAATTGAGTTTTGTGACCCCCGTATACATGAAATCCAAACTACTGCAGCTGATTTAATCAAATTTCAGGTAAGTTATCATTCCTTATATTTTTACGGACTTTGTGAAGAGTGCGCAGAAAATAAAAATACTTAGTTTCTATTTTTATTTGCCATCCAGATAAACATTTTGCTTTATTAAGCTAAATGTATCTAAAATAATCCCATAAGAATTAGTTCAAAAAAAAAGACCATCTCACGAGATAGTCTTTTTCGATTTATTTAATTTTCTAAATATTTTATTTTACCTCTTCAAAATCAACATCAGTAACATCATCCTCACCGGTATTTCCACCTTGTTCTTGCGAACCACCTTCTGGGTTTTGTGCTTGTTGTTGCTCTGCTTGTGCATTATACATTTCTTGTGAAGCAGCTTGAAAAACAGTATTTAATTCCTCAGTAGCAGCATCAATACCTGCTATATCCTGTGCTTTATGCGCATCTTTCAGCTTGCTTAAAGCTGCTTCAATCGGACCTTTTTTATCCGCAGGCAATTTATCACCAAATTCCTTCAACTGCTTTTCCGTTTGGAAAATTAAGCTGTCTGCCTGATTTAATTTATCAATTTTCTCACGTTCCGCTTTATCTTTCTCCTCATTTTCTTTAGCCTCATTTTTCATTCTTTCGATTTCAGCATCACTTAAACCAGATGAAGCTTCAATTCTAATACTCTGTTCTTTTCCGGTTCCTTTGTCTTTAGCAGAAACATTCAAAATACCATTCGCATCAATATCAAAAATAACTTCTACCTGAGGAACTCCCCTTGGTGCAGGTGGAATGCTATCTAAATGGAAACGACCAATTGTTTTATTATCCTTAGCCATTGGTCTCTCACCTTGTAAAACATGTATTTCTACTGAAGGCTGGTTATCAACTGCTGTTGTAAACGTCTCTGTTTTCTTTGTAGGTATTGTTGTGTTTGATTCAATTAATTTTGTCATTACCTGCCCCATAGTCTCAATTCCAAGAGAAAGAGGTGTAACATCTAATAAAAGAACATCAGTTACATCACCGCTTAAAACACCACCCTGAATGGCAGCACCAACAGCAACAACCTCGTCAGGATTAACTCCTTTAGAAGCATCTTTACCAAAAAACGCCTTAACTTTTGCCTGAATAGCCGGCATACGTGTTGAACCACCTACTAAAAGTACCTCATCAATTTCAGAAATACTTAAACCTGAATCTTTCATTGCTGCTTTACAAGGGGCAATAACATCCTGAATTAATTGATCTGCTAATTGTTCAAATTTAGCTCTTGACAAAGTTTTTACAAGGTGTTTTGGAATTCCATCAACCGGCATAATGTACGGCAGGTTAATTTCAGTACTTGAACCACTTGAAAGCTCAACTTTTGCTTTTTCAG
>JAOZNO010000642.1 GCA_029933755.1 Bacteroidales bacterium
TACAAAATGTTATATCATAGCTAATTTTAATAATTCAAATCAAATTATTTTGAAAATTTAAGTAAAACAAAGATTTTGGTTATGTTCCGATTTTTTGGGCATAGCTTAAATGTAATTTTGAAAAATGAGAGTTAATTAAAACCCCTGAAATCATGAAAAAGAATCTACTTTTAGTATTAATCCTGTTGCTTGGTATAAGCATAAAGGCGCAAGTGACTTTTGATAGTAACGAGCACCCTGTAATAACTCCTATATCTCATGCAACAGATATTGTTCTTGCAGATATTGACGAAGACGGAATTAATGATTTGTTGACTACCGGCGATAATAACCCAGGTGATATTTGTTGGTATAAAGGAGATGGAGAAGGGAATTACACAGAGAAATCTACTATTCTTAATATAACTGGTAAAGATTATGTTTATGCAGCTGACCTAAACGGTGATAACCATATGGATGCTCTATTTTCTTGCTATAGTGATCATACTTTAGTTTGGTATGCAAATGATGGAACAGGAGTTTTTACAACTGGCGGTTCTATTGATGTAAATGGTGCAACAGAATTAAAAAAAGCTTTTGTTTACGATATTGATAAGGATGGTGATATGGATATTGCTGCCATATTCCAGAATGTTGGCTCAAATAAGTTAGTTTGGTATAAAAATGATGGTAGTGGTACCTTTGGTGCAGAAAATATCATATTTGACAAAAGTTCAGATCCTGGTAATGGTAATTTTGTACCAACTGATATATATATATCTGATTTGAATAATGATGGTTACGGCGATATTCTCGTTTCCTCGAGCGGAGATACAGGAAAATTTTTCAAATGGTTTCTATTTGATGGTACAGCATGGACGACAGATGAATATTCATGTGCTGGCTTAAATCCATTTAGTGTTATTGCCTGTGATATGGATAATGATGGCGATAAGGATATTGTTGGTGGATTTTATGATAACTCAACTGATGATGATTTTGTTATTTGGATTGAAAACATAGGCAATGCTACTTTTGCTACTACTTATACCACATGCTTACATTCTACATCGACTTGTTCTATTTCTGGTTTGCAAATTGCAAACTTAGATTCAAAGGGGAATAATATTGTTGCTTTGGATAACAACAATGAAAAAATATACTTTTTGACAAACTATGATGATGGGGCAAGTTTTGGGAAAAGTGAATTAAGTCACCTTGTGGCAAGTAGCGTGGCATTTGAAGATATTGGCTCAGATGGCGATATGGATATGATATCGCCATCTACATCAAGTACTATTGCATGGCTAAATAACATCACGCCTATTATTCAGCAAAGTCCACAAAATGCAGATCCTGTATGTGAAGGAACGGATAGTGTTTTGTTTACGGTAAAAGCCATTAATGTATGGAGATATCGTTGGCAAGAAGACTACGGTAGTGGTTTTTCGGATATTTCCACTACAGATAGCCATTATCATGGTGTTGAGACAGATACCTTATACGTTGAAGCATGGTATGCCAATATGGATGGTTATAAATACCGTTGCCGGATTTTGGGGGTTAATCCTGCTTTACCAAGAGACACTTCCGATATTGCAGTTTTAACAGTGGATAAGAAAATTACGGCTTTAATTGGTACGCATGATTTTGATCGGGACCTTAAGTTATGCGAACAAACTTCTTATATTCTTAAAGGGAATGATCCATTGCCGCATACGGGTAATTGGACAAGCAGCGTAGCAGGTACTACTTTTGATAACAGTTCGGTATATAATACGAATGCGAATATTACCAGTGGTAGTATGCAACTTTATTGGACTATTAACAATAAAAGTTGTGGACTAAGTACCGACACTATGATTATACGAAATTACACACAAATAATTGCCGATGCAGGTGCTGATGAAAGTATTTGCGATACTTCAAAATATCAATTACATGGAAATCAAGTTTCTGAACTGAGTTCAGGTGCATGGAAAGCTTCGAGGGACGAAGTAACATTCGATAATAATACTTTATGGAATGCTACGGCCAGTAATCTTCCGGCAGGAATAGGACCTACAACAACTTTTACCTGGACAATAAATAATGGAGAATGCGGCTACTCTCAAGACGATGCAACAATTACCCATTACGAAACCGTAATAGCTGATGCAGGTGATGATGTTACGATATGTGGACAGACGGTAACAAGTTTACACGGGAATGACCCCGAACCTCAAGGGGCTGGTTCCTGGACAGCATCGAACGCACAAGTTGTTTTTGACAACTCAACATACAACAGTGTTAATTTATCTAATATCCCACATGGAATAACTACTTTTACATGGACAATAACTGTTCCTACTTGCGGTTCAAGCTCTGATGATTTGGTTTTATCGAGTTATACCGGTGTTAATGTTGAGCAACAACCCACGGATCAAACAGTTACCGAAGGAGAAAAAGTAAATCTGAAAATTAAAATTTCGGGCGATGTAAAAACTTATCAATGGTTTAAAGGTAATAATTCCTTGACAGATGATACCCGGATAAACGGAAGTACACTAGATAGTCTGGTAATTGACAATACTATGCAAAGCGATACAGGAAACTATAAATGTGTTTTTGTGGATTATTGTTATGATCAAAATCATGATTCAGAAATTGCTTATTTAACGGTAAACGCATCAACCACAGGATTCGAGGATTTGCAACAGTCAGGTATTACAATTTATCCAAACCCCAATAACGGGCAATTTAAAATAAAGAATACTGGTGATAGAATAGATAAAATTAGCATAATAAGCATGGGAGGAAAATTGGTTTACAAGCAGGATGGACTAAACAATTCAATTTTTGTTGATATAAGCAATTACCCCAAAGGTGTCTATATTTTAAGCGTCGATAAAGGCATGCAAAGCTTTAAATATAGTATAATCATGCAATAATAATTACCTTTGTATAAAATGTAATTCTGCACTTTTCCTGAAAACTTTTAAAGATACTTACCCGAATGCTTTCTTATTTTTCAATAGTTTTCAGTCTTACGCAAGTGTTTACGTAGCACCTTTATTTTTGTTACACAGTTTCAATGACTAAAGGTTTTTTCGTGAACACAATGTAATTTGTCGTGTCTCAAATTTACAAACAAAAAATAAAAAAATAGCGAACAAATCGAAGATTTAGTGGCACCGACTCAATGCAATCAGCTATAATACCACAACTACCTTATTTATTGACACACATTATCTCTAACATTCTTTACAATATTCTTTTAACCAGATAGCACAATTTTCAATTCTATC
>JAOZNO010000643.1 GCA_029933755.1 Bacteroidales bacterium
TGGGTTTTTTAGGTTCAAACCCAAATATTTTGTTGCTAAATTTACCATAATTAAAGTGTTTATCTCAATTATATAATTTTCTAAATATATAAATATAATGTTTAATTTGAAACTTTCTCTTGAATATACTTATGCATTCCTGCTGCAGCTTTTCGGCCATCGCCCATTGCTAAAATTACTGTAGCTCCACCACGTACAATATCGCCACCGGCAAAAATATCAGGTATTGATGACTGCATAGTATCTTCATCTACAATGATTGTTCCCCAGCGAGTGACTTTTAAATCTTTTAAACTTGCAGGAATTAAAGGGTTTGGTGAAACACCAACACTGACAATTACGGTGTCAACGTCCAGAAAATATTCAGAACCTTCAATAGAAACAGGTCGTCGTCTACCACTTTCATCAGGTTCACCTAATTCCATTTTCTGTACCTTCATCCTGTTTACCCTACCATTTTCATCGGCATAATACTCCAAAGGATTATTCAAGTTTAAAAACTCAATACCTTCTTCTTGTGCATGTTTTACTTCCTCAACCCGGGCAGGCATTTCTTTAAGTGAACGACGATAAATAATCATTGACCGATCTGCTCCAAGTCTTTTAGCGGTTCGCACTGAATCCATGGCTGTATTACCACCACCAATCACAGCAACATTTTTACCACTCATTACCGGTGTGTCAAATTCGTCGCTGGCAGCATTCATCAAGTTAACACGGGTAAGGTATTCATTTGAGGAAAATATTCCAATATAATTTTCACCCGGTATGTTCATGAAACGCGGTAAACCAGCACCACTCCCTACAAAGAAAGCTTTATACCCTAATTCTCTTAAATTATCAAACGAGGCTGTTTTTCCAACGATAAAGTTGGTTATAAACTTAACCCCCATTTTTTTCATGCTGTCAATTTCAATATCAACAACCGAGTTTGGTAAACGGAATTCAGGGATACCATATTTTAAAACGCCACCTATTTCATGTAATGCTTCATATACGGTAACGTCATATCCAAACTTTGCCATGTCAGCAGCCCATGCTAAACCGGCAGGACCTGAACCAATAGAAGCCACTTTAATCTTATTGTTTTCAGCAACTAAAGGAACACCCATTTGTCCGCTGTTTTGTTCATAATCAGCAGCAAAACGCTCTAAGTGACCAATTGCTACAGGTGGTTCATTCATTTTTATGGTGTAAAAACATTGTGCTTCACATTGTTTTTCCTGGGGACAAACCCGACCACAAACAGCAGGTAGGGTATTTGTTTCTTTTAATATAGTTGCTGCACCAAGGAAATCCCTGGTTTCTATTTTCTTAATAAATGAAGGGATGTGAATGCCAACCGGACAGCCAGACACACAAGTAGGAGTAGGGCAATCAATACATCTTAGGGCTTCAAGAACTGCTTGTTCTTCTGTTAAACCTGAATTTACTTCAATGTTGTTTTTATTACGCACATCAGGATCTTCTTCATTCATTTCCACTCTTATCTTTTTTGTGCGCTCTTTTACTTTTATGCTTTTTCTAAGCTCAGCTCTCCACTCTTCACTGCGCTCTTCTTTTAAATATGCTAATATTTCGTCCATAATATTTTGATTTTTTTAGCCTGATTAATTATGCTACGCATGAGCTAAAGGTTCATAAACTTATTCACTCTGCAATAATTATCTGTAAATGATCAACTTAAATGAATTAATCAGGTTAGGTGCTTACTTGTTCCAGATACTTTTTATAGGCTTCTTCTTCCTGAGATTTGTATGCACTAAGTCGATAAAGCATTTCATCGAAATCAATTTTATTCGCATCAAATTCTGGTCCGTCTACACAAACAAATTTTGTTTCACCACCAACAGTAACCCTGCAAGCACCACACATACCAGTTCCGTCAACCATGATTGTATTTAAGCTGGCAACAGTTGGGATATTATATTTTTTGGTAGTAAGAGCAGCAAATTTCATCATAATTGCAGGGCCAATAGTTACAGCTTCATCTACTTTCTCCCTTTTAATAACATCTTCCATACCTTTAGTAACTAAACCTTTATTTCCGGATGAGCCATCATCGGTCATAACAATTACCTCGTCAGAATGTTGTCTCATCTGCTCTTCAAGAATAACTAAATCCTTGTTTCTTGCAGCTAATACTGTTATTACACGATTCCCCGCTTTTTTATATGCTTCAACTATTGGCAACAAAGGAGCTATTCCTACACCACCACCAGCAGCAAGTACAGTTCCTACTTTTTCAATGTGGGTTGCTTTTCCCAAAGGGCCAACTAAATCCAGAATAAATTCACCTTCATTTAAACGCATTAATTTTGCCGAGGAAACGCCAACATCCTGTACTACCAAATCAATTGTTCCTTTTTCAATATCTGCACCTGCAATTGTCAGAGGGATACGCTCGCCTTTCTCATCAACACGTAGGATTACAAAGTGACCAGCTTTCCTGCTTTTTGCAATTTCAGGTGCTTCAACTACAATTTTTGCCACTTTTTCTGAAAAGAACTCTTTTTTAATTATTCTGTTCATATGTATAAATTATTGTGTGTTTTTAAATACGAGGGCACTTCAAAAACCCGCTAAGTAGCTAAATGCTGAATGTCAAAGTTTTCGAAGTAGCCTCAAATATATTAAATCTTATTGTTAGAATATCAGTTTGTATTATAAATCGCTCAATGAGCAGCCATATTAAATATTGTCAATCAATTAAATGACCTAGCTCATGCATTAGCCAAAAATAGTAAAAAAGAATAATGGAAATTACACTTTTAATAGAAGCATGATTATTTATAATGATTCTACACTATAAATCTATTAATGGAATTATAAGCCAGTTATATTTGTAATACAAACTATTTAGACAATACTCAATATATCAGACTTATATATTTATATGTTTAACATTAATAAATTCGAAAATTGGGAATTATGCTAAGGTTGAGAAAAAAACATGTTGTTAAATATGTTTGTGGAATTTTCACATTTTTTTCAAAATAGATACTGTCTTTATGAAAAGCTTATATAAATAAACAAAGTTGAAAGCTTTGAAAAAAAATATTTTATTAATAGTATTTATATGCATTACAAGCAGTTCAGCATATTCGCAGTTTTTCAAATCTATTTTAAGTTCTGGAAACTGGGGTGTAAATACAGGAATTAATAGTGGTGTACTCGCATCTGTTGAATATGGGGAAGGTTGGGAATTGGAATATGGCGTAGGGCTTGAATGGGCACCATTTAAAAAGTTTTTTTATGTTGTTA
>JAOZNO010000038.1:0-10598 GCA_029933755.1 Bacteroidales bacterium
ATTTTTCCAGTTTTTCCTTTAAGGCAACATTCTCTTTACGAAGTGCTTTAACTTCAGAACAACTGACCTAAGGTAATGCTTTAAAAGTTAAACATAAGATTTCCAATAAATTAAAAAAATATTATATTTTTGTCATCGGATTTAAAAATGATACCAAAATGCCACAAACAAGACTTCCATTTTTTCCTGAAGATATTGAATTAATAAATATGCACATTGGTGTTCAAAAGAAAAATGGCATTGTTTATTACTTTAATGGTATGATGCCTGTTTTTCAACATCCCGAAGAAGATTTATCCAGTTTTCGCTTATTTACAAGTCAACTTGTAGTAAATGGCAATGTTAAACAAGTAGATATTGTAGATGCCTTTGGAGTTAGTTCGATAAGTGTAAAACGATGGGTAAAAAAATATAGAGAAAAAGGAGCAGAAGCTTTTTTTTATTAAAGAAGCAACGCAAACCAAGGGTATTAGACAAGCAAGTTATCTTACAAATAGAATATTACCTCAGTATTGGTAACGAATTAGAGTATATATGTAAGTTATTAGATTTAAAAATAGATACAGTACAAAAGGCAATAAATAAAGGTCGTATAATTATACCTGAAATAAAATTTAAAAAAAAAGATAAAAGCCTAAGCAAAAGTGAAAGAAATGTAATTGACAATGGGCAGGAAATAGGAAAAGCCTGTTCAAATGTTGCAGAAAGAATTTTGGCAAAAAGAACAGGAACAAGTTGTGAATTAAAATTTTCCAATCAAACCGATTTACAACATGCAGGAGTATTATTAGCCCTGCCAGCCTTATTATCACAAGGTTTATTAAGGTATAAAGAAGAATTTTCAATAAATAAAGCCTACTATCCCACAAGTAGTGTTTTTTTATCACTTGCTATACTTGCCTTACTAAGAATAAAAACACTTTCGGGCGTTAATAGTTTACCATCAGGCGAACTTGGTAGAATGATCGGTTTAGATCGTATCCCCGAGGTGAAAACGCTAAGAACACGAGTTGCACAATTTTCAGAAATTACCGACATTACAGCTTGGGAGTTAAATTTGAGTAAAGATTGGATGGAAGAAACACCAGAGTTAAGTGCTGTTTTATATATAGATGGGCACATAAAATTGTATTATGGAAAAGACAAACCACCACCAAAACGATTTGTAAGTAGAATGCGGTTAAGTTTAAGTGGTACAACAGATTACTGGGTTAATGATGCCTTAGGTCAGCCATTTTTTGTTATTAATAAAACCATTAGTAAAGGATTGATTTCTACTATAAAAGAAGATTTTATAGATCGATTTATTCAAGATGTTCCTAATCAACCAAGCGATGATGAATTATTAAAAGATAAATATAAAAGCAGATTTATGCTTGTATTTGATAGAGAAGGATACAGTCCTAATTTTTTTTATGATTTATGGCAAAAACGAATAGCAATATCAACCTATAAAAAAAATGTTAAAGATAAATGGGATGAAAATGAATTTTTGGAATATACAGGAAGACTTCCTTTTGGTACAGAAAAAAGAATTGAGTTAGCAGAAAGAGGAGTGCTTTTACAAAATAAAGGAAGTGAAAAAAAGATATGGGCAAGAGAGATACGTAAAAAGTCAAAATCGGGTCATCAAACATCAATTATAACAACAAATTATTCACTATCAATAATCCTAATTGGTTTGTATATGTTTGCTCGCTGGTCTCAGGAAAACTTTTTTAAATATATGATGGAAGATTTTGGAATTGACACACTTGTGAGTTATTTTAAAGAAAAAATTAGTGATACATCGATATTAGTAAATCCCGAATATAGAACTCTGGAAAACTTACGAAAAAAACTAACATCAAAACTAAATCGCATCAAAGCAAAATTTTCAACAATGGTATTAGCTGATACACCAATAGAAAGTAAAAAGTTAGAAAAATATATTACCCAAAAAGAAGAATTAAAAACAGAAATAGGGCAATATGAAACAGAGATACAGGAGGTAAAAGAACAAAAAAAAGCTGTCCCTTATAAAATACAATTTTCAGAACTTCCTGAAAATGAAAAATTTGACAAGGTTATAAATCAAAGGAAACACTTTTTAGATACGGTCAAACTAATAGCTTACAGGGCAGAAACAGCCTTGTCCAATACGATCAAAGAATATATGTCGCATGAAGATGAATCAAGGCTATTATTAAAACAAATATACAAAACAGATGCAAATTTAAAAGTTGATAAACAGAAACAACAATTAGTTGTTGAAATACATAGCTTAGCTCATTGGAAAGATGATAGGATTTTAGAAAAACTATGCGAAAAAATGAACCAAACAGAAACTATGTTTCCTGATACAAATCTTGTTGTTTTCTATAAACTGGTCTCATCTTAAATCCGCTTAGGTCAGTTGTTCTGAATTTACAAGCTATTTGTTAAATGGCCTAGTAGTCTTCGTCGATTGATTATACATGCTATATAGCCTTCAAAAAAACTAAGATTTACAACCATAATCCCTTTAAATTTCTGATAATGGAATAGTTACTGATATGTATGTGCCGGAATTAAGTTTGCTTTCCAGCTTTATTTTTGCATGCATTTTTTTAGCTAAATCATTAACAATAGCTAAACCCAGGCCAGATCCGCGGTATAGTTTTTCCTTATTATTTTCAAGTTTTTGGAATAAGTTAAAAATTATTTCCTGTTCATTTTCAGCAATACCCAGGCCGGTATCTTTTGCGAAAATTTCAAGTGCTAAATCCGTTCTTTCTTTATCTATTCTGTATTCTCCGTCAATTAATTTTTCAATATTCTCTATTTTACTACTTATAATTTTATAGCCAAACTCAACACTTCCTTTTTCGGTATACTTTAAGGCGTTTCCTGCTATGTTATAAATAATTTGCTCAAAAGCATTTTTATCTGAATATAGCATTAAGTTACCCGAAACTGGTATAATCAAATTACAATTAACCGCGTCCTTTTTTAAACCTGTTTCATTCAGCTTATCTAATATTATTCTAAATAAATAGTTTAAATCAAATGTCGATTCTGAAAGCTTATACTGGCCTGCATGCAATTTTGATGCATCCATTATATTATTTATCAAATCTAATAATACATCAATATTTCTAATGATTATATTCGAGTATTTATTTACTAATTCAGTTGGTAAATCCTGTTCTGCAATTAATTGCGAAAAGCCTGATATAGCATTCATTGGAGTGCGTACTTCATGCGACATGTTTGCCAGGAAAGAAGAGATTAACTTGCGTGCATCCTCTGCCTTGTCCAGTGCAATTCCTAACTCTTTTGTCCTGGTTTCCACTTCTTTTTCTAACGATGTGTTTGATTTTTGAAGTTTTTCTGATAAGTTTTTCAGTTCTTCTGTTTGTTCTGTAATTTCTTTTTGTTTTCCTTCTAATTGAATATTTGTTTCCCCAAGTATTTCTTTTTGTTCAATCAAATCCGTCATGCTTTTTTCCAGCTCTTTTGTTTTTTGTTTTACTAAAAGCTCAAGTGTTTGTTTTTGTTTTTCTATATTGCTTAGCCTTTTACGGTATATTATGTATAGAAAAAATATGACAAACAAAATTGCTGAAATTATAAACCATGCTGTTTGCCAAAAAGGACTTTCTATAATAATAAGTAGTTTTTTCATTTGTGGATTCCATACCCCATCAGAATTCGTTGCTTTAAGCTTCAAAATATATTTTCCGGGATCTAGGTTTGTGTAGGTTGCTACCCGTTTATCAGAAGAAACATAATTCCATTCATTTTCAAAGTTTTCAAGCATAAAGGCATACTGAACAGTTTGAGCTTTATGATAGGTGCAAGTTGCAAACTCAAAGCTTAGTACATTATTTTCATAAGATAAACGTAAGGTGTCAGTTAATAGAATAGATTTTTGTAAAATTACACCTTCTTCATACTCTTTATTAGCTCTTATTTTTTTATACTTTAATTGTAAACTTGTGATTAATACCGGAGCATTATAATGCTGCGAGTCAAGGCTATCCGGATAAAAAATATTCAGTCCGTTTTTTCCACCAAAAGTCAATCTGCCATCCGGAAGTTTATTGCTTGAGCCTATATAATGTTGATTCACGGGTATACCATCAGAAACATCATAGTTTATTATTGACATGGTCTGTTTTGAAAAGCGACTTATTCCCAATTCTGTACTTAACCATAGGTTCGAATTATTATCTTCTTCTATTGAAAAGATAGCTTCACTGAAAATAACCTGACTTCCTGTAAATTGGGTGAATTTCTCTAAATTTTTATCAAAGCTGCATAAACCTTCGGTTGTTCCAATCCAGTATATACCATCTTTATCTTTATGAATTGTAGTACAGTAATCAGATAGCAAGGAGTTTCTTGTTTTTCGATCTGTTTTATAATGCTTGAACTTACCAGAATCATGCATTAAAACACTAATTCCGCTACCCCAGGTTGTTAACCATACATTATTATCATCATCAATATAAATTGAAGTAACATTATTATTACTCAATGATTCTTTGTCATTTTTATCATTTGTAAAACGAATAAGTTCATTCGCTCCATTAGCCAGCATAAATAGGCCATCTTTCCAGCTTGCAACCCATATGTTTTTATTCTTATCTTTCTTAATATCAAAAACGTAGCTTATGCTTTTTTCAAGTTTTCCCTCCTTATATTTATACTCTTTAATTGCTTTGCTCTTTTTATTAAACAAGAATAATCCTTTTGTTAAAGTTCCTAACCATAAATGATTTGAATCTTCAGAACATATGCATTTTACTGTTGGCAAAGTTTCATTTTGTTTTAGTTGTTCAAGCTTAAAATGTACATGTTCTTTATTGTTTAAATTAAGTTTATACAGGCCGTTGTCTTGCATTCCTAACCACAGGTTATTCTGATTATCAGCCAGTATACTTCTTACATCATTGTCTGTTAATTTATTTTGATTGTAATTTTCATGAAGATATAAACTGAATTTATGAGCCTTAATGTTTGTTACACAAAAACCCAGGCCAAACATGCTTACAAATAAGTTATTTGAGCGATCTTCAAATAATGTGAAGGCTGCATTATTTGTTAAACTATGTATGTTCCCATCATTATTTCTATTTACTGTAAAACTATTTGTTTCTGCATGATATTCAAGTAAGCCTCCCCCATTTGTCCCAATCCATAATCGGCCAATATGGTCAATAAGTATACTGTATATACTATTTGCCCTGATATTTGTTTTAAAAAAAGGATGATTTTTAAAGCTGTCAATCGTATAATCATCTGTATTTATTGTATACAAACCTCCCAGTGTGCCAATCCATAATTTACGATCTCTATCTTGTATAATTGATGTTATTTGATTATCCAATGAAAAACCTCGGTCTTTTTTATCAAAAAAGTATTGTTCAACAGTAAAATTATCTTTTTCAATTTTATTTAATCCATTAACGGTTCCTACCCAAATATCTCCATTATCATCCTCAAAAAGATTGGTGATGAGCTTATTGCTAAGTAAGTCCTGATTAATCCTTTTAAACTTTAATTTGTCGGTGGGTAAATTCTTTAGTGAATCTAATGGCAGGATAGAAACATTTAATCCGGTTCGTGTTCCTACCCAAAGATATCCGGTTTTATCCACTAAAATACATTTTACCCGGTCACCAGAAATACTTGTACTGTCATTATCTGTTTTATTATAAGCATAAAAAACTTCTTTTTCATAATCAAAATAATTTAGGCCACCATCTGTTGCCAGCCATATTCTGTTCCACTTATCAACTGCAATATCTACAACTCTGCTGGTTGAAATGCTTTCTTTGTCGTCAAAATCATGATAATAATTGGTAAAACTGTATCCATCAAACCTGTTTAAGCCTTTTCCGGTTGCCAGCCATATAAAATCCAGATTATCCTGAGCTATTGCATAAACCGAATTCTGAGAAAGGCCATTCATTCTATTGTAGCGTTTAAAAAACAACGTATTATCCTGCGCAAAAACAGAAGAATTAGCCAAGCTAAAAGCATAAGCTAATATGAATATTTTTAATATGGCCAGATAGGCTTTTCTCATTACAGTATTATATAATACATTATTTTTATGGCTCTACTACCATTTTAATGGGTGAATTATTGTTCTATGGTTTATCATATATAAGGGAGGGAAGTTGGAAGACAGAAGTCGGACGCAAACAAATTTCAATCTTCCGGCTTCAAACTTCTATCCTTTTTTTATAAAAGTCTATTTAATATAATTCAATTGTTCTATTTCCAGAAAATTCATAGTAATACCATTTTTCTTTCTATTTTTAAGACAATCAAATAATTTTGTTTAATGAGCCTTAAAAGAGATTAGGGAGACATGTTTTTACTGAAAATGAAAAAGAATATTGTCATTAAGAGGTTTGTTGCTAATCGCTTAACCATTTATTGAAATATTATTTCCTGACTTTAGTAAGCTTATTTTCAGTTTTAAACCTTATATGTTGTTCATAATTGGTAAATAAAATTTGAATGTACTGCCCTCTGTTTTATGATTACTTTCTTTATTGTTTTCAATTAATAATTTTTGCTCATGTCGGTTTAAAAAATCCATACAAATATTAATTCCCAGTCCAGAGCCCTGTTCTTTATCTGTTCCTAAAGTAGAAAAGGTATCAGCTGATTTTAGAATTCGATTAATTATATCATTGTCAATGCCGATTCCTGTATCAATTATAGAAATTTCGGCAAAATCAACATCTTTTCCTTCTTTTTTAATCCTTACTAAATTAGTTTGTATGGTAATCTTTCCTCCTTTAGGTGTAAATTTTATTGCATTTGAAACTAAGTTCCTTATTACCGTTGTAATCATTATTTGATCAGCATAAACATATGTATTGTAGTTTATCTTTTTTATGAGCTCAATTTTTTTGTTTGCTGCCGTTTCAGCAATTAAACTAATGCTTTCTTCAATTGGCTGACTTACAATAAATTTAGAGGGTTTAAAATTAATTTCCCCCCTTTGACTGCGAGCCCATAATAGCAGGTTATCTAACAGGTTATATGCTGAGCCCAAACTTTGCTGCATGGTTTTTAAAATCACCTGTGTTTGTTCAGAATCTGTCATCTCAGGGTTTTCAAGTATCAGATCAAGAAAAGATTTTATAGTGCCTACAGGCCCTCGTAAATCATGTCCGATTAACGAAAACATTTTGTCTTTTGCAGCATTCACTTTTTGCAGTTCGTTTTTTTGCTTATCAATTTTTTTATAGGTTTTTGAATTTTCAATGGCTATAGCAACATAAACTGATAAACTACTTAGCATATTGAACTGATAATCAGAGTACGCATCTTTACGGTAACTTTGAGTAGTTAGTATGCCAATTATTTCCTTTTTGAGCTTAATTGGTATTACAATTACTGATGCTGCTGCTTGTATAGTACTTGTATTGGGGAAACTAAGAATATCTCTCGATAACTCCTCCTGTACGTCATGGATTAGTATTTCTTCACTATTAGTATAACACTGGCTTAAAAGACAGTTTTTTTTGTTTGCCGGAATTGAAAATATTGGAACCTGCCTGCCTTTAAAAATACTTGTATTAAATTCTAATGTGTCAGACTCAGACTTGTATATGCCAATTCCAAAAATTGCTGAATCCATTGTGCTGTGTATGCTTTTGTACACAGTCGTGCTAATTTCCTGAAGTGTAAGGTGGGTTGTTATTTCTCTACCTAAATCACTTAGTAATTTCAGATTAACATAAGCCTGCTCAATTTGATATTGGTGCAATAATACCTCTTCATTTTTTTCTGCAATCTCTTCTTTTTGGATTGTAATTTCTTTAGTACGTATCTTTATTTCATTTTCAAGTTTTATCTGGTTTGATTTTAAAGCCTGTAATCTTATTTTATAAAATAAATAAATTAGAAATAGTAAAAACAGGGCTAGTATAACTTTAAACCAAACCGTTTGATAGTAGGCAGGTAATATTTCAAATTTTAGTTGAGCAACAATGTTCTTTTTCTGACCTAATTCTGGAATTGCTTCAATAATAAACTCATATTTGCCTGGTGAAAGGTTCGTGAATTGTATTTTTCTATTTGATTTAATTTTTACCCATTCTTGCTCAAAAGGAGTCAATTTATACTGAAATATGGCTTTACCCGGGTTTATGAAATCAATATATGAAAAGCTAAACTCAATATATTTTATTCCTGCCGGAAGTTCAATGTTTTTTACACTATGGTAGGTTTTTTTTTCTGTTTTTAAACTATTTATTAATAATTTTGGCTTAGAGTTTTGTTTATTTAAAATGTGGGGATCAAGCACGCTTACCCCACTTATTGTATTAAAGTATATTTTTCCATCATCAGATTTTACTAAATGAGTAGCACCAACATATTGTTTGTCATATATCCCATCATCCTCATTGTAAAAAGCACATCTAATATTAACTGTTGAATCATTAACATGGTGATTTAGCTCTTTTTTTTCAATACGCATTAAGCCTTTTATTGTTGGTAGCCATAAGTAGCCATAATCATCTTCAGCTACTGAGAATATTTTATTAATTTTTAATCCGTTTAATTCTGAATAGTTTGTAATTTTCTCTCCTTCAATTCTCGAAAGTCCTTTAATGGTTGCTGCCCATAAAATATTGTCATCATCCTTATATAAATCAAAAACCATATCATCCAATAAACCACTTGCCTTGTTATATTGTTTAATTATTTTTCCTTTATATATAATGTTAATGCCATTTTTTGTAGATACATATAAGTGTTCATCATAATATTTAATTGATAAAATGTAGTTAGATGAAAGGCCATTTTCAACATCAAATTTTTCAAGTAGTTTGTGGTTTTTTGTAATCTTATAAATGCCGGACTGCCTGGTTCCAACCCAGTAGTCTCCTTGTTTGTCTTGTAGAATGTACCTAAAAGTATTGTCTGGAATATCAGATGAATTACCAATTAAAGTTTCTTTTCCATTATTTATATGAAGTAAACCGCCATAAGAGCAAATCCAAATACCACCATCTTTATCCTGAAAAATATCTTTTATTCTGCCACCATTAAGGTCGGTTTTTATTTTTACTTTTTTATAAATACCATTGTTTAATTCAAAAATATTTTCTTCATCGGTACCAACCCATATTGTACCATTATTACGAAGCAAAATAGAAGATGGAGTTTCTTCAATTCCTGAGAATTTAAACGGGTAATTATAAAATGCACTTGATCTAACTTGTATTAAGCCTTTACGGTATGTTGAAATCCACATAATATTATCCTTATCAAAATATACTGATTGTATAATTTGATTGTTAAGAATATTTTTTTTAGAGAAATCAATCAGGGTATTTAATTCTTTATTGTAGCAAAATAATCCTGAGTTTGTAGCAAACCAAACTCCTCCGCTTCTATCTTCTTTTATGTCGTTAACTGAATTTATATCCTGTAAAAGTAGCGAAAGCTTATTGTTTTTATAACTGTAAATACCATTACGTGTTCCAAAATAGTAGTTGTTTTTATTATCGTGTAATGCAGTAAATGCACCATTTGCTTCTTTTGGTAGGTCTACTTTATTTACTTTATTATTTTGCAAATAATAAAGTAAGCCATTTTCTGTTCCTACCCATATTTTTCCATAAGAATCACAATACAAAAGAGAAACGATATTTTTTTCAATATCCGGCAGACTTTCAACTTTTGAAAGCTTGTCGTTTTTATAATAGAATAAACCTTTTGATGCCGTTCCAATCCAAATAGTACCGTCTTTATCACAAACAATTTTTTGGATACTAAAATTATCGAGAGACTTAAGAGATTCAAGTCTGATTATTTCCATGTTTTTATATAGCGAAACACCTTTTTGTGTAGCAAGCCAAATTATGCTATCTTTTGAGTAGCAAAAATCATAGATGGAATTTGATCTTAAGTTTTTTGTGTTTTCATAGTTTATATTGGTAAATTCTTGTCCGTCATATATAGATATTCCATTATAAGTTGCAATAAATATATATCCATCATGGGTTTTAATAATTTTTCGAACTGAATTGGATGCAAGATTATCATCTGATGTTCTGCTAATGATCAGCATGTTTTCAGAAGCCGTGTAGTCACAAAACTGAGTAGAGCTTTGTGCCGATAAATAGGCTGAACTTCCAAAAAGGAATATAAAAATAATTATACGAATCATAAATCACTTATTATTTGATAATCACTTAAAATGTGCTATTGTTTAAAATAGCTTATATCTCATATATGAGTAATGCCTGTCTTTTGCAGTATTCTTACTAAGTTTAACGTATAAATTGAGTTAAATATACAAATTTTCTACCAAAAATGAGAATTTAGTATATTAATCGTAGGTAAAGTGATGTTTTTTAGAGGAGTTTTGTATTTTCTTTCTGTTCAAACAGGGTTTTAAATATATTTTGATCTAAAACTAGTGTCAAGTCAAGTATAATTTAATGGTAAATAGGCTTAACTTTTTAGCGGTTCTAAACCGCTTAAAAGTTCTTATTGCGACATTTTAGCTTTGACTTGACACTAGCTCTGTTTGTTGATAAATAAATTAATAAGTTAACAGCTCCTCAGTAGCTTTTCAGAGTGTCGTCAAAGCTGCT
>JAOZNO010000038.1:10698-12392 GCA_029933755.1 Bacteroidales bacterium
ACTCCATTTACAGAAATATCCATGAATGCAGCTATTTCTTTATAGGTAAGCTCTCTTTTAATTAGCAGGCATTGTTTCACTTCATTTGCGGTAAGTGATTTGTGCTGTGTTTTTAATCTTTTAAGAAAATCGTTATGTTCAACGGTTATTTTCTTCAGTATATCTTTTCCTTCTTTTTTTAATCCAAAAACTTTTTCAATTTTGCCATATATTTCTCTAATAAGACTAATGTTCTCTGTTTTATCATTTATCTTTTTATTGATAAAATTTAAAAGCTGGTCTGATACTTCATACCTTGAGATAAAAGACTTGATTTCTATTAAAAGTTCGTCCTGCTCCTTGCGGGATTCTTTCTCTGATTCCTTTTGAATGTCTGTTTCGGCTGGAGTTTTATCTGTACTGCTGTTTTTAATTGATTCGAGTTCCTGTTTGTTTAATTCAACAAATAGAGCAAGATGTTCAAGGTTGTTTTCGCTTCTGTAAATTCTTAAAACAAGATCAATTATTCCCTGAAATGGGTTTTCAACAGAATAGATCGTTTGATATAAACTATTATCACCATCTAAGTATTCAGAAATGCTACGTAGCAATTCCATGTTTCCATTTTTAACAAGAAGTAATTGTATTGTTATAATTTCTTCAATATCACCAAAAAGTAATTCAATAAGGAACTTGAATTTATTGTTGTATTTTACGATTCGGCCATCGTTATCAAGTATGCACGCTGGTAGTCCTAATGAGTTTATATTTGAGCTGCCTTTTTCAGGCTTTATTTCGTTTAATTTTTTTTCTAATAAAAGGCGTTTATTGAGCTCTTCTTCTACTTTTTTCTCAGCAGCGGTTACATTTGTTTTGTACTCATCTGAAAGTTGCCACAATAACTCTTTGTATTCATTAAGTTCATTTTCTACTTCTTCATAAGGGGGTTTACTATCTTCCATAATTATGTACTTAAATTGCAAATATTGCTTTTTATAGGTAATAACTCAAATTCAATTCCAAAAATAGGCATATTGCCTTAATTATCAAAACAAATTAGTAATTAGTGAATTAGATATTGGTAAGCTTATGGTTTTATGTTGTGTACATAACTAAAATTTAGATATATCTTTTGTAGCTGCCAGCTTCGTCATTCTTACTCGTAGTACCGTTATTGTAAATGTGTAGAATGAGTGTGAAGCAACGACTCAAGTCTGCACAAGTAGTTTAATGAATTGTTGGGCATAAGTTTACGGGTGGCAGCTTATAAGTTGACTTTTAGCAAGCTTATTTATTCAAATATTTGTTTAATACATTGTGTATTTCCTTTTTTTGTAGTGGTTTTTTTAGGTAAAAGTCACAACCTGATTCTAATATCTTCACTTTTTCGTTGGCAAAAGCAAAAGCTGTTTGTGCAATTATGGGTATATTCGGATTTATATTTTTGATTTTGATCGAAGCTTCGTAGCCATTCATTTTAGGCATTTTTATGTCCATAAATATTAAATCAATATCATCTCTTTCAGCATATATTTCTACTGCTTGTAAGCCATTTTTAGCCCAAAGAACCTCTGCTCCTGTTCTTTTTATTAATGTTTCAAGCAGCTTGTAGTTTAATGTTTCGTCCTCTGCTATAAGTATAAGCTTGTTTTTAAGATTTAATTCTTGTGTACTTGTATTTGTTGCTGATTCCCTGGGTAGAGGGTTTTTAAGTT
>JAOZNO010000644.1 GCA_029933755.1 Bacteroidales bacterium
AATTTCCTAAGCTTTTAATTACGAATTACCAGTTTTTTAATCACCTGTTAATTAGTGCTAGACAAGTGAACATTTTATAATACTGACTGATGTTTCGCACTTACGTTTAAGTATTTAATATCTAATTACTTGCAGGTATACACAATATGCTATATTTTTGACATTCTGGTAATTACAGTATCCATTTTGCATCAATTGTTCTTTGTGTAACTTTGCGTATTCTTTGCGTAACTCTGTGTAATAGCTATTTCGCAAAGAAGCACAAAGTCATCACAAAGCTACGCAAAGAATTTAAGGTGACATAAATAATTGCATGACAGGCAACTAGTCTTAGGCTTGTCAGGTGCGAAACATTAGTAATACTGATATCAATGGTACTAACAATTCATATATGATATAAATGGCTCAAATCAATATAAATACTTCTCAAAACGTATTAATTACACATCCTGCTGCCAGTTTAGGCAAAAGAGTTCTTTCTCAAATGCTTGACTTTACGATATTGTTTTTCTATTTAATGGCAATAGCGGTTGTATTGGGTGCTTTGGATGTTAATAGTACAGCTTTTATGCTGATTTTGTCTTTACCCGCAATATTTTATAGCTTTCTTATGGAATTATTTTTCCAGGGGCAAAGTGTAGGAAAAATGGCTGCAAAAATAAGGGTGGTTAAATTGGATGGTTCACAAGCAACGGTTATTAACTATTTTACACGATGGCTTCTTCGCTTAATTGATATTCCTTTTTATGGTTCTGTTGCAATTATAACGGTTGCAACTAATGGTAAAGGTCAGCGCTTAGGCGATATTGCTGCCGGGACAACTGTAATAAATTTAAAAGAAAATACATACTTTAATGATGGTATATTTAAAAAACTGCCAGTGAATTACCAATTGCAATTTTCAGAAGTGGAGAAACTTTCTGAAAAGGATATTAGAATAATTAACGAAGTATTAAACCATCATAGAAAGAACCGCAACCGTTCAACAGTTGATATGCTTATGAAAAGCAAAGAGGCAATAATAAAAAAGATGGGAATACAATCCGGAACTCCACCTTTACAATTCTTACAGACCATACTTAAAGATTATAACTATATTATTTCAGAATCGACGTATAAGGATTGATGATTGAATTCCAGAATATACAATAATCAATATGCAATCTGAAAAACATGTTCTTAAAAATCCTCAATTATTGTTAATCTGATAAAAATCATATACATTTAACAAGCTGAATATCATAAAAGCATTAATTTTGCAGAAATTTAATTATTGATTATTATGACAAATCAAGATAATCCACTTTTCTCTGAATTTCCTTCTGTATCAACTACTGAATGGGAAGAAAAAATCAATATTGACCTGAAAGGAGCAGATTATGAAAAAAAGCTGATATGGAAAACCATTGAAGGACTAAACATTAAACCTTATTATCGAAAAGAGAATCTGGAGGGAATAAAGAGTGTTATTAATTCTTTGCCTAATGAATTTCCGTATTTAAGAGGTAATAAAAATGATAATGACTGGCTAATAAGGCAAAATGTTTATGTTGATGATGTGGAAGAAGCTAATAATACTGCCTTAAATGTGATAAAAAGAGGTGCAGAATCAATAGCCTTTATTATTCCTGAAAGCACCAAAATTGATAAGATTAAATTAGAAGTTTTATTAAGTAATTTTCCATTTGAAGCGATAGAACTAAATTTTTCTCATGGTAGAAATACAAAAAAACTATTACTTAGTTTTATTGAATTCTGCAAAGCTAAAAAACTAAATTCTGAAAAAATAAAAGGCTCGTTTGACTTTGACCCATTGGGGTATACTACTATTACCGGACAATGTTATGATGAAGATCTCTGCAAAGGAATGAGTATTTCGAAATCGGTTTTTGAAAATGCAAAAAATATTTTACCAGGTTTTCAATTTATATCCGTTAACGGAAAATATTTTAATAATGCAGGTGCTTCTGTGGTGCAGGAACTCGCTTTTAGTCTTTTACAGGCAAATGATTATTTAACATTTTCAGATGAAGAAAACATCTCAGTTAACGATTTAAGTCCAAAAATCAAATTTAATTTTGCTGTAGGCTCAAGTTATTTTATGGAAATTGCCAAATTGAGAGCTGCCAGGTTTTTATGGGCAAAAATAGTTGAAGCGCATAAACCATGCTGTACTGAAAAAGGCAAAATGTTTATCCACTCAGAAACATCGGAATGGAACAAGACCATTTATGATCCTTATGTAAATATGTTGCGAACAACCACTGAGGCTATGTCAGCAACAATAGGTGGTACAGACTCTTTAACCGTTTTGCCATTTAATAGTACTTACAAAAAATCTGATGAGTTTTCTGAACGAATTGCTCGAAATCAGCAAATCATATTAAAAGAGGAATCCTATTTCGATAAAGTTACCGACCCATCTGCCGGCTCGTATTATATTGAGAATCTTACCAGTTCAATCATTGATGAGGTTTGGAAAATTTTTCTCAAAATTGAGGATATGGGTGGTTATCTTGAGGCATTTAAAAAAGGTTTTATTCAGGATAGCATTACTGAAATAGCACAAAAAAGAGATATGAATATTGCCTTACGAAAAGATGTTTTATTAGGAACAAATCAATATCCAAATCAGGAAGAAAAGATAAGTGAGTCAATTACAAAAGCACAACTACTACCCAAACCCGAAAAAGATAAAACTTATGTTGGCGAACCATTAAAAATATACAGGGCAGCAGAAGCTTTTGAAGAATTAAGGATAAAAACAGAACAGTTTGAGGGCGAAACACCCTCGGTATTTTTGTTTACCTATGGTAATTTGACCATGCGCAAAGCACGAGCGGCTTTTTCGTCAAACTTTTTTGCTTGTGCAGGATTTAAAATTGAAGATAATTTTGGTTTTGAAACAGTAGAAAAGGGAATTGAGGCTGCAAGAGAATCAAAAGCCAAAATTGTAGTTATTTGTAGTTCAGATGATGAATACGAAAGCATGGCAGCTAAAGTTTTTGAGGCTTTAAAAAAGGATAAAATAGTTGTTGTAGCAGGATATCCGAAAAATATCATTCAAAAATTACAGGATGTGGGTATTAAATATTTTATCCATATAAAATCAAATGCATTGGAAATGTTAAGGGAATTTCAAAATTTAGTTATTGGAGATTAGTAATTATGAAAAGGGGTGTTTTATTGTAAAGACGCACGGCCGTGCGTCTCAACAGGCCACCACTCATTATAGTAATTTGAAAGCACT
>JAOZNO010000645.1 GCA_029933755.1 Bacteroidales bacterium
TATTTAAGAATTCTTTTATAATAATCTGCACATCTCTATTATCCTGATAAGAGTCAATATTATAGCTCCTATTTATATGCTAACTTACCTATTTTAACTATTTTTACAGAAAAACAAACACCTACATTAATGTTTATTAATGAAATAAGGAAAATACCATTCTTTAGATTAATAATTCCATTTATTCTGGGGGTTATCTATAAAATCAACTTTACTTTCCTAGCAAACTATTTATCAATAGCTTTTATAGTATCGCTTAGTTTTACTATTACTTATAGCTATTATTACAATAAAAAAACAGATTACCATAAAAGATGGATAATGGGTCTTTTGGTATCTGTCACATTATTTTTGTCCGGTTCAGCAATCACATTTATTCAGACCCAAAGCAATAGCAGTTTTTCAAAATCAAATATATTTATTGGACGATTAATTGAACCAACAAAAGAAACTAAAAAGTCTATAAAAGTCATTTTAGAAGTAACACATCACAAAATGGATTCAGTATGGTTTCCTTGCAAAGAAATGGTAATTATATACACAAAAAAGGACAGTTTATCTAAATTGCTTAAGTATGGCGACTTAATTACTTTTGACACGCACTTTAAAACCATAAAAAATTCAGGAAACCCTGATGAATTTAATTACAAGAAATATCTTGCAAATAAAAATATATACTTTCAGGCTTATTTAGACACCAAAAACTGGAGACTTCTTGCAAATAATCAGGGACAGTTGGTATATAGTACTGCTTATAAGTTAAGAGAGAAGCTACTTGAAATATACAAATCCAAGGATATTACCGGTGATGAATTCGCAATTTTAGCAGCCCTAACATTAGGCGTAAAAGATTATTTAAGTCCTGAAATAATGCAAACTTATTCTGCATCAGGAGCCATGCATATTCTTGCAGTTTCAGGTTTGCATGTTGGCATTATTTATTTGATTTTAAACAGCATGCTGTTTTTTATGAAAAAAAACCAAATATTGAAATATATTCAGCCAATAATACTTATCATTTCTATTTGGTTTTTTGCGTTGATAACCGGGCTCTCACCCTCTGTTACCAGGGCTTCAATAATGCTTTCATTTATTATTATTGGTAATGCTTCCGGAAGGCGACCAAGTGTTTTCAACTCTATTGCCATTTCAGCATTTTTAATATTACTTTTCAAGCCTTTAGCTATATTACATGTAGGTTTTCAGTTATCCTATTCTGCAGTACTTGCAATTGTGTACTTCCAACCTAAAATTTACAGACTATGGAATCCTAAATATAAAATACTTGATAAAGCATGGGCATTAACCGCAGTATCTATAGCCGCACAAATTGGAACATTCCCTATAAGCATTTTTTATTTCCATCAATTCCCCAGTTACTTTTTCATTACAAACCTAATTGCTATACCAGCAGCATACATTATTATTTTTCTTGCAGTTGGACTATTGATTTTCAACTTTTTGCCATTTATTTCTAATATTTTAACTTTTCTCCTTGATTGGACAATTGTTATACTTAACTACTTTACTTCTTGGATTGAAAAACTGCCATTTTCATCAATTAGCCATATAAGTTATTCTTTTATAGAAACTATTGTTTTGTACTTACTAATAGTCTCAATTACTCTTTTAATTTTCAGTCAAAATAAAAAGTGGTTCACTTATGCCATTGCCCTATTTTTAGTCTTTTTAATATCCTCAAATATTAGAAAAGTCAATTCTTTTAAAAAATCGATGTTTATAGTATTCAACTCAAGATCGACTCCGGTAATTGGTTTTAAAAATCATCAAAATTTCATAATTGTGACAGATAGTACTTTTGCTAAAAATAAAAAAAACATGGCTTACTTACTGGACAATTTACTTACCAACAAATTTATTGCTGACACAAGCATGTTTAGAAATAATATTCTTGAAAATAAAAATCAGATAGAAGAAGGCCTGTTTCTTAATAAAGCATATATTAGCTTTCAGAACCTAAAGATTGTTCTGTTAAACGATGAAAGCTTTGATAAAATGGAAAGCACTTTTAAGCTAAAAACTGATATTGTAATACTATCTAAAGGTTTCAGTTCAAACATTGACCAAATAAACAATTTGTTTGAATTTGAAACTCTGATTTTGGATGCTACAATTCCTTATTGGCAAGAAAAAACTATTATGAGAGATTGTGGAGCATTAAATATTAACATACATAATGTTCGAGAATCAGGAGCATATATCAAGGAATGGTGAACTGACACTGACCAATCAAAAAGCATCTGTCAATGTCAGAAATGTTTTTATTTACCCAACAAAACACCTATAGAAACACCAATTACACTGTTTTTTATTTCATCTTCTGTTGCTACTTTATTTAGATTATATAAGCCAAATGAATAATCAATTTCAGCAAATGCATGTATTGGACCCAAGCCCAATTGAAAACCTAAACCGAATTTCATTCCATAATCAAATCTGCCAATTTCATTTGTGTCAAAATCAAAATCATCCTCAGTTTTCATACCACTTATATCCATCTTAATTTTGCCACTCATTGCATAAGCTCCATAAAAACCACCAAGCCCATATACTGGCCCCAGTTTTACTCGTGCCAGCACAGGCAGTTCTAAGTAGTTATATGTTGCTTGTTCATAATCATTACCTGAGTCCCACTTAGTACCTTTTGGTGAATAATCCAAGCCTACACGAATTTTCAATAAAGGAATCAAATCCTTATGGGTAAATAGCCCAAAATTAAAATTACTTAAATATGCTTCCGAATAGCTTGTTACATTATTACCTGATTGTTTAGCAAAATTCATTCCCGCTTTTACACCTATTTGTGCCATTGATGTTAAGCTAACCAAAATGCTTAGCATAACTAATAATACTATTTTTTTCATGTGTTTATTATTTAAGTTTATATCGGTTTTAAAGATAGGCTATTTTCAATAAAAAAACAAAAGCCCTCAATTTGAGGGCTTTTATTATAGAATATAAATTCAATTAACAACTGACGGATTAACCCGTCAGTTCTGTATTTTCTGAGTTACACTACTCCTCAGTAAAATCCATAGCAGCTAATCGTTTATAATAGTTATAACGCCATTTAGAATTTTCCTCAGCAGCAACAAATAATCTTTTTGCCTCTTCCGGGAAAGCCTTAATTAACGAAGTATATCTTGTCTCACTACCTAAAAATTCTTGGAACATATTCCAGTCAGGTTCTTTTGAATCTAAAGTAAATGGATTCTTACCTTCATG